>DKVI01000028.1:25575-28452 GCA_002491115.1 Lachnospiraceae bacterium UBA7182
GGCAGACCTGTCCCATGCACCTGTATAACTCCCAGTACCATGCTGTGAAATTGTCAATGTACACTCTATGGCATCTTTTTCTGAATGACCTATACAATAATAAAATAGGGTGGAAATCAGATATTTCTGCAAGAATCGAAAATTTTTTAAATTTCTTTTATACCATATATAGTTTCTTTTCATTGACGGATTCCATATCCTGTGTTACACTTCCCTTGTAATTGATTTTTGTGCGCATCCTTTTATGGAGATACAGCCGGAAACGTCTGTATGCGGTATAGCCCCGCATTGCACACGCTGTTAAGTTTGTATGACCGTGCCAGCAGTATCACTACGCCTTGTGAGTGATATACCGCTGGTTTTTATTTTGGAAAATTTAATTATCTCTTTTCAGAGCAGGAATGACACGGGTTCACAGGAAACTGCGGACACCAGGAATAAGAAAGTCATTCCTGCTTTTTTGCTGCCTGAAAGCCGGAAGGCATATAAGGATACAACAACATTCACAAGGAAGAAAGGAAGGTGGAGAGCGATTGCAGAAAGTAAGATGGCTGGATCAGGACTGTAACAAATGCGGCAGGCAGCTAAACAGCTGGGATGCCCGGTTATCGAAAAACCTGGCGTACAAATACCCGTGCTGTGAATCCTGTATTGCCGGGGAATATGATATGTCGGCAGAAAGGCTGCGGGACCGTATGGAAGACTATTTTGGGATGCGTCCCTGCCAGGGGCTGTAAGGAGGAACAGGATGAGAGAAAAAGAACATGAGGAATACAATGCTTTGACAAAACGGCTGCTGGAGGAAGGATACAGTGCAGAGCACCATCCGGATTATGTAAGGGTTGACGTACCCATGTGGCAGGAAAAGACCCTTGATAATTATGAAGGAGGTTTTATCTATGAACGGTGGTGGATATTTGAGCAGACCTTTAAGACGCCCTGCGGCCTGCAGTGCAAAGGGCTCCAGTGCCACAGCAACATGAGCTACATGGGGATTGAGTGGACTTTTGAAAATGATATGGCTACCATCCACTGCCCTTATGAAAAGAAAGAATGTAAACTGAAACATGAATATCTTCAGGAGCATGGCGTACTCCGGTATGACTGCGAGGTCCACATGACCGAGGAAGAATACTGCTATGAGGGGAGTGTGGAGCATATCCTGAAACTGCATGACGATGAGATACGGAGGCAGGAGGTCAGTTTCGGGCTGCAGAAGAAAGGACGTGTCTGCCGGGAGCATATGCGGTTCAACCGGGATACGCTGGAATGGGAGATGAACTATGATCCTTATGACTGCGGACGGAACAGATGTGCAGGGATGTGCCCGGTCCTGGGGCATGAACTGGATAAGAAAAGGGGGAATGTATTTTATGATATAAAAATTTCCTATCTCAGAAATGACTTAAGCGGCACGCTGTTTGAAGGACAGATGGATACCCGGATTATCAAAGGGAAAAAGCTCTTTGAGCATCCAGTAAGCATGGATATCTGTAAGATATGCGCCAGGCTCTGCCAGGACAGGATAAAGGAGAAAGTGAGGAACCACTATTTTACGGAACTCTTTTTTTCTGAATACCACGGCCGGTATTTTTCCTTTGAGATCCAGAACGTCCGTGCAGAGCGCAGGGAGAGCCGGGATCTGATGCAGGACCTGGAAGATATCCGAAATGGAATCCAGATCGTGCATGCTTCCGATATGGAAAAACGGGATTCAGAGGATAAAAGGGAGAGACGGCGGCAGTCACGGGAGTCCGCAGTCAGGCGCCTGGAAAAGAAACTGTTGGAGAACGGATATGAGAGCCTGGAGGAATACAGCACAGACCGGCGCCATGCAGACAAATGGCTGGGGCCAGAGAGGATAGCAGAACTGGAAAAGCTGCGCCAGTTAAAAGAAAAGGAGAAAAAAGAGCAGCCGGTACAGCTCTCGCTGTTTGATCTGGAAGTTTCGTAAGATATAGGAAGGTTTTGCAGGATGCGGAGTATCTCATTGGATATTCTTTTTTGTGTGAAATGATTCCAAAAATACTATATATAGTATTGATTACTTGACTAAATCAATATATTGTGCTAAACTGTCCTTGTAATTGATTTTTGTGCGTACCCGTATGGGAAATGCAGTCCGTTCAGACTGTATGCGGAATACTGTCCGCATTGCACACGCTGTTAAGTTTGTATTTTTGTGCCAGTAGTACCATTATGCCCTTTGGCTGGTGGTGTACTGGCTTTTTTTATGTTAAGGGATTACTTTCCCTTTGAGAGCGGAAATGACTATGGTTCATGGAAATCCATGGACGCCAGGGATTTGGCAGATGGCCATTTCCGCTTTTTTACTATTCTGTTGCCCAAACGCCGATTAAGGCTTTGAGGATAAAACATTTTAGAAAGGCAGGTAGAACGTATGAGTACAAGAAAGAAACAGGCCGGCAGGAGCTGGCAGAAACAGGCGGCAGGATACCCTTTCAGGGATATCGCTGCACAGAAAGCAGACAGCCAGTACTGGAAGAACTGTACCAAGATCCGGACAGTAAACTTCACGCACAGGGCCAGAAGGGGGGCGTGACCATGCCCGATACAAACATGGAAAGGGAAAGGCACAGTCCACAGGTGCTTGTGGATACGGAAGACCTTACCCGGGAAGAATGGCTGGACTGGCGCCGCCACGGGATCGGCGGCAGTGACGTCTCTGCCATTATCGGGATCTCCCCTTTCCGTACCGCACGGGATATCTACTATGACAAGCTGGGTATTGCGGCGGTGGAGGAAGACGAGGGGAACTGGGTGGCCATGGAAATGGGCCATCTCCTGGAAGACCTTGTGGCAAAGATCTTTGAGCGCAGGACAGGGCTTGACATCTATCAGATCAAAAAGATGTTC
>DKVI01000039.1 GCA_002491115.1 Lachnospiraceae bacterium UBA7182
GTGAAGGAATTTGACATGGACGTAAGGAAGGCTTTTAGGGCTTATTCATGGCCGGGCAATATCCGTGAGTTAAAAAGTGTGGTGAGGCGTGCGTGTGTATTGGCGCAGGATGAATGGATTACACTTAAAGACATCAACCTTCCGGTAGAGATAAAACCATCGGATGATTACCGGCTGGATATGGAGCGTACGGAATTGGAAGCGATAGTGAAAGCATTGGAAACTACGGGTAATGATCGGAAAGCTGCCGCCCGGCTGTTGGGTATATCCCGGAGCACGCTTTATTTGAAACTGAAAAAATACGGTTTAAACTGAATGTGTCCATAATTCTGAACACATTGTGTCTGATGGGGATAATAAATGCAGACACGTTTTGGAGATAGCAAATTTTAATATATTAGTTATCAATATATTAATGTATTAGCTTTTCTGTGGCATATCACTTGTCCTTTATGGTTATGACAAGTGATGGTGAAAACCGGACAGTTTTAAACTTTAAATTTTAATGCCATGAGAACATTGACAAATACTCTTCTATTCAATATGTTCACCTCTTACATGACAGGCTCTGAACTTATGTCGGAAGATTTACCTGCCGCCTATGACGATTTTGCAAATCAGCTTGCCGAACTGTCGTAAGATGAGGATAGAATGAAGCTACTAAGACGGTTGAACTACACAAAAATAGAACTTTCTTTTATGCAACAGACTTGTAACGTCATGGAAGGAGGACGACATATACTCTACGATGTGTTTATCAGCAAGACTCTTTCATTATTGGAAACGGAGATAGAAATAACGAAAGATTATTTCCGTTATCATGCAGGTGACACCAGTATGAAAATGGAAATTCACCGGCAGGGTAATAAACGGAAATCAACACTTCGCTGGAACGGTACGGATAATGACCTGATAGAATTAGTGGCCGCATTGATGGCTGCCGGGGTTGTGGACTGCGCGGAAGGGAAGAAACTTACTGTTGTAGATGTCATCAGAGTATTCGAGGATGCTTTTAACCTGAAAATAAATGCCTTATACACCAAGCGGGGAAAGGTGTTTGATCGCTGTACGGTTTCCACTCCTTTTATTGACTCTATTCGCAAAAGCTATATCAAGATGTTGGACGAACGGCTGGCGTAAAGTTTGCACGCCAACAGCCGCCAAAAGGTGACTTGTGTGTCCGCCGTGTTGCAGATTGACGGTCAAAGCGCTTTCTTTGCATCTATAAAACTTCTGTAAACAAATCAAGATTATGGGATTACTGAAAGATTGGACGACCCGCTGGATAACCCGTTTATCGGGGCGGACAGCGGAAGGGCCAGGGAGCGTGTTCATCACGCTGGACGAAAAAAATACCCCGGTGGATGTACACACGGGTGATGCCACACCGAAAGCGTATGAGGATTATATCGGGAAGATGGTGAAGAGCTTCGACAAATGGGGCTACCTACCCGGCTGAACGATTCTAAAAGCGGATTTCGCAGATAAAGGGAAGATACCTTCCCGACGGGGAGAACTGGCGAACTGGTATTTTCATACTCTGGTTCCGGCTATCCATAGACACAAGGCAGTGACGGGAAGGCGGATTCCTTTGAGGGATGCGGCCTATACGCTGAAAACGGGGTTGAAACTGTTCAGCCGCCGGGCATCATCCACAGCACTGCAAAAAGACAAGCAATATAAAGAGTTTATCCGGCATAACGAGGCGGAAGGCTGGAACAATGAAAAACTGTCGGGCGAAAAGTGGCGAGTGTATGCCGTGGCGACGGATGAGGGCGTATTGTTCTTCTCGGACAACGAAAAGGGTATGAAAGCTCGCAACAGCTATCTGCAATATCTGGCGGATGGATTTTTCAATATGACCAAAGGGGTGGAAACATTGAGACTGTATGAGATAGAGACACCTTCCCGACAAGTGGCGGAACTGGCGGACAACTGCATCGACAAACTGGCGAAAAGCGATTTGCGTAGTGCCGATATGCAACTGCGTAAATCGGAGTTCAGCTTTACTTCTGAGAAACTGGCAGGAAAAGAAATGCTGGAAGGTGCCGTCTGTACGGACAAATACGATTTAAGACCGGATTACAGTAACTTTGACCGGTTGACGAAGGACTTCAATCTGGGTATTTCGCCATGTAATTATGACGTGGCCTCTCTGCTTTATATTTCGGAAAACGGGTATGCCGGTCATGTGGCGGCAGACTATTTTCATCCGTTCAGTTATGAGTATGAGTTCCGAGATTTAGCTGAAAAGTTGGGTGACAGCATCAAGGCACGGCAATCGGCGCCAATGTCGTCACATGATTTCGGCTATGCGGCCTTGCAGACGGAAGCGAAGGTAATGGCAAGGGATATTCTGCAATCGGAGTTCCATATAACGGACGGGGAATTTAAGTTGGGCAGAAGTATCAACCGGATGGAAAAAACAGAAAGAATGCAAACAGCTTCTTATCAGCGTTCTAAAGAACAAAAGACAGGTAAATCATTCGATACAGCCCCCATACGGGAAGTTCTTGTGCAGAAACGGGGTAACGGTCAACGGCAGGCAAAGCATGTGGCCTCCATTACTCCGGATAAAAAGGAAAAGAAACAACTAATCATATAGAATTTATGGAAGAAAAGAAAATGCAAGCGGTGGAAAGCGGCAGTCTGTATATGACGCTGGATGCTTTTTACCGCCCCGTTTATTTAAGTATGCGGGGACAGGGAGAAGAAGGATTCTCCCGATATATCAGCAACAACGTACGGTTTCATACTGCAAGCAGGGAATTTGTACCCGACCACTGAATGTTCCGTTTCGACTTCAGAGACAAAAGTCTGATTCCCCCCATACTCGGAACGGATAATGCGAATTATCTGGAACGACTCACGCCGGTATTGGAACGAGAAGGGATTCATCCTTCGGGTGTGGTAAGACTGCGGGATGCGGCATTCTGTGAGGAAAGGGGTATCGTACAACTGTCGTCATCGGCGGAACATACGGTCTTATTGGAGAATGATGACTACAAGCGGTTGGGGCACCGTTTCGGAATGGATGGGGATGTGATAAGGAACGGAC
>DKVI01000077.1 GCA_002491115.1 Lachnospiraceae bacterium UBA7182
ACCGCCGTGAATAATTCAGGCTAAACTTCATAAAAAGACATATCAATTCCATTGCATCGTTTATTTGTTAAAACGATACCCCGCTCCCCACACAGTTTCCAGAATTTCAGGGTTCCTGCTGTCGTCTTCAATTTTCTCCCGGATACGGTTGATATGTACCATCACGGTAGCGCTGTCTCCCACATAATCATAACCCCATATTTTTTCAAAAAGCTGTTCCTTTGAAAATACAATATTCGGGTTCATGGCAAAAAATTTTAACAGTTCAAACTCCCGGTTGGGAAATTTAATCTCTTTGTCCCCTTTATAAACCTTCCAGCTGTTGACGAGAATCCGCAGGTCATGTATCCGTATCTCTTCCGGCTGCTTCTCCTTTTCTTCCGGTAATTTCTGCATCATCCGGTCATACTGCCTCAGATTTGCGTTTACTCTCGCCACTAACTCCGCCGGGTCAAAAGGTTTGGCAATATAATCATCCGCTCCAAGCCCCAGTCCCCTGATTTTATCTACAGATTCCGTCCTTGCCGTTACCATAAGGATCGGAATGTCCACCTTATCACGGATTTCCCTGCATACCTCATAGCCGCTTTTTCCCGGAAGCATTAAATCAAGCAGAATCAGATCAAACAACTCCTCTTCGAGTAAGCCGGAAACTGCTACACCGTTCGTAACAATCACTGTCTGAAATCCCGCTGCTTCCAGATACGCTTCCTCCACCATACTGATATCTGCATCATCTTCTACAATCAATATACGCCTTCCACCAGACATCCTTATCATTCTCCTTCCTTCCAAACAGGAACCGCCGCAAAAAACTTTGCCTCCCTCAACTCCAGACAGACTGCAAGTCCGCCTGCATTCTCTGCCCAAACGCGGCCGCCCATCGCTTCTGTCAGATACCTGACAATATACAGTCCCAGTCCGTTTCCTTCTTTTTTGTTTCTGGATTCATCCCCGCGGTAAAATTCATCAAAAATACAGGGCAGTTTTTCCTCCGCTACACCCACTCCATTATCCGAAAAGCAGATACAAAATTCCTCTTTGTTTCTCTCCAGACTGATCTTTACCTTCAGCGGCATCACACTCCCATACTTTCTGCTGTTCTCCAGAAGATTATCAAAAATTCTCTGAAGCTGTTCCGGATCAACGGACGCATATCCGGTTCCCTCTTTTATATCCGCAGTGATCTCTTCCTGCCCGTTCTCTAAAAGTTCCTGCTTTCCTTTTACATAATTTCTGATAAATTCACAGAGGTCTATGGTCTTCAGATCCAGCGGCATATTCCCGGTCTCCAGCTTTGAGAGGTAAAACAGCTGGTTCAGTAATAAATCCATATCCCCCGTTCTTCGGTAAGCCGTTTCAAGAAATTTTTTCTGCCGCTCCGGCGTGGATGCCACGCCGTCCAGCAGCCCCTTGATTGTCCCCCTGATTGCAGTAAGCGGGGTCCGCAGGTCATGGGAAATGCCTGCAATCATATCCGTCCTTGCTTTTTCGTACTTTCTGTTCTTTTCCTGCCCTGCCAGAATTGCCCCACGCATTTCATTGAACGTATGACATACATTTTCAAACTCGGCGTCCCCCGAATACCGAATATCCTGCGTTAAGTCATTCTTCCTGATCCTCTCCGCCCCGTCCGCCAAGGCGTCCAAAGGCTCCATGATATGATTTACCAGTTTTCTGGTAAAAATCTGGCTTACAATTACCAGCACCGCAATACAGCAAATCCCATCTGCCAGAAATAACAGAATAAATTCGTTTCTGCGGACGGTATACCCTTCAAGCAGATCTTCCAGGCCATCTTCATCCACAATACCCTCTATGGAATCCTCCAGCTCATGTTCGATATACTCGGAATATGCTTTCAGAAAAACCACATTGATGATCAGGAGAATAAAAAGCGTCACCAGTACCATCAGTGCGTTAGATATAAAAATCCGCCTCTTCACTGTCTGCTTTCCCATGCCATACCCCCCTGAAATCTGCATTTGCGGTATACCGCAGTCAAATATTCCCGATTTTTATTATAAAATCTAATGCTAAATAAGAAGTATGATAAAAGTTAAATAAATCCTAAATAATCTCTGTCACAATGCCTGTAACCACCGCGCCAGACAGGTATCTACAGATTCTTATCACGCCTCATAAAAGGCCGCTGCTATATTATCCACTCCCAGCAGAATCAAATACGTTCCAATGATAAAGCCTATGGAAAAAAGCAGGATTGACGGCCAGACGATCATAAGACATCCCAAAATAATTCCGATTATATTTACTGTCATCGTAAAATAATAATAAAACCTTCCCTGCACGATACGGATTAGATGCAGCCGCGATAATCTGGATACGCAGTGCGCAATAAACCATATGGGCAAAAGCAGTACCATAACCCATTTTCCGGCATTGGGATGTATCAGAAGCATGACGCCTGCCATGGTGCTGAAAATACCCGAAATCAGCGAAACAACAGGACCAAAACCGATAAAACGCTCTGCTCTTATATAAATCACAATATCCAGAATCCCCATCATCAGCGCAAACATTCCGTAAAGAATGACAATCCAGTCCAGTGATCTGCCCGGATGGATCAAGGTATAAATTCCGAAGATGACCAGTAAAATGCCAATCACCAGTTCAAACCAGTTCAATCCGAAACGTCTTTTCACTGTACTCTGCCTCCTTTTTCGTCCAGAATCTCCATAAATTCTTCGCCGGTTATAGTTTCCTTCTCATAGAGGAACCGGGCCAGTTCATCCAGCTTTTCTCTGTTTTCCCGCAGAATCGATGCTGCTTTTTCATGCTGCCTTTTTACCAGTTCCACAACCTTTTTATCAATCTCATTCTGGGTATCTGCGGAACAGACAAGGGATGTATCTCCGCCCAGATACTGATTGGTCACTGTCTCCATAGCCACCATATCAAACGCTTCGCTCATACCATATCGGGTAATCATGGCCCGTGCCAGTTTCGTGGCCTGCTCAATATCATTGGAAGCACCTGTAGTAATCTCCTCAAATACAAGCTCTTCCGCCGCGCGACCGCCGGTAAAGGTAGCAATTTTATTTTCAATCTCCTGTTTTGTCATCAAATATTTGTCGCCTTCATCCACCTGCATGGTGTAGCCAAGCGCACCGGAAGTACGGGGAATAATCGTGATCTTCTGAACCGGCGCTGAATGGCTCTGCATAGCGGCTACAAGCGCATGCCCGATCTCATGATAAGCCACAACCTGCTTCTCATGATCGGAAAGCACCGTATTTTTCTTCTGGTATCCTGCAATCACAATCTCGATGCTTTCTTCCAGATCCGACTGATCCACGATGGTTCTGGCATTTCGCACCGCCCGAAGCGCCGCTTCATTTACAATATTGGCAAGTTCCGCCCCGGAAGCGCCGGAAGCCATGCGCGCAATGGTATGCAAATCCACGTTATCAGACATTTTAATTTTCTTTGCATGGACTTTCAGAATTTCTTCGCGTCCCTTCAAATCGGGCAGTTCTACAGGAACCCGGCGATCAAACCGTCCCGGACGTGTCAGCGCCGGATCGAGAGAATCCGGACGGTTGGTCGCCGCCAGAATGATCACTCCATTGTTGCCCTCAAATCCATCCATTTCTGTCAACAACTGGTTCAGCGTCTGCTCACGTTCATCGTTTCCTCCCATCTGTCCGTCACGTTTCTTTCCAATCGTATCAATCTCATCAATAAACACGATGCAGGGAGCCTTTTCTTTTGCCTGTTTAAACAAGTCCCGCACTTTAGATGCTCCCATTCCCACAAACATCTCCACAAATTCAGAACCGGAAATAGAGAAAAACGGAACATTTGCTTCTCCTGCCACAGCCTTTGCCAGCATAGTCTTACCGGTACCCGGAGGTCCCACAAGCAGAAGTCCCTTGGGCATGGAAGCGCCCACATCCGCATACTTCTGCGGGTTATGCAGATAATCGACGATTTCTGCCAGGCTTTCTTTTGCCTCATCTTCCCCGGCAACATCCGAAAAACGGATTCCGCCTGTAGACTGTACATAGACTTTCGCGCTGCTCTTTCCCATACCAAAGGCCAGAGAATTTTTACCGCCCGCCTGTTCCATGAGTTTTTTGCCCATATACTGTCCAAGTCCGATGAAAATCACCAATGGCAGGACAAAAGACAGCAAGAAACTCAGGATCGGAGATGTGCCCTGTTGTATTTCCTGTCCAAATGTCGCCTCAGCCGCATACAGCCGCTCTGTCAGTGTCGGGTCATTCATTGCCCCTGTCTTATAAATGGTTGTGCCCTCCTTATCTGTAAAAAGGATCTGAGCGTTTCCCACTTCAACCGATCCAATATTTTTGTCCTCTATCATGCCCATAAAAGTTCCATAGTCTACCTGTATCACTTGTTTTTGTACAAGCAGAGGGGCGATAATCATATTAAACAACAGCAGGATCAGAAGTACGATTCCATAATAATACAGTAACGGTTTTCTGGGATTTTTTACTTCTTTCATATTTTACACCTCCTGATATTATCTCATATACAGATATTATAAAACCAAATTTTTTCTTTGGAAACTGACAAAACCGTCTAAATGCAAAAAAACTTTACACTTAGACGATTTTGTTAAACAGCCTCAATTTTATTGCGGCGTAATCTTTCCCGATAATATTAAATAAATTTGATGTACGATAAAACTGAGATTTTGCGTATCCTTTTCCGACCACTGATTCAAAATGCCTTTTATCGCAAAACAATGATATTGTATAACAAAGTCCCTTTCTGCCTTACTGTAGTGTTTATATACTTCCGCCCTCTCTGTGGCCCGGTCAAAAAAACTGTACATAAACTCGTCCAATAATTTTTCAATCTCATTCCCATAATTTGAATGCATGCTGACTCTTATATAAGGCTGTACGTTGATGGCAAAAGAAAACAAATGAAATAAACCACTTTCCGGATTTTTCTCCTCCAGGCATTGTTCCAGCAGTTTTTCTGTATCCTTTTCCAGCATCCATTTCAGCAATTCCGGAATATCTGCAAAGTGATAATAAAATGCCTGGCGGGTAATATTGCATTCCTCCACAATCTCTTTTACCGTTAATTTCTTAACTTTCTTTTTAAACAGCAGCGTTTTCGTTACTCCCGCTATCACTTCTTTCATATTTGTCATGATGATTAATGTCCACCACCTTTATCCTTTCCAATGACAGGATAATCAATAACCGCCGTCTGCCTGTCGCCATGTTTCCCGATCATCTTTTCCATCCAGATCATATTGTACCAGCGGCCAAACTTATAACCGCACTTGTGGAACTCGCCTGTTTTCACAAAACCCATATGAGCATGGAAATCCGCGCTGTTTGTAGTCAGATATTCATCATTGACCTCCGGGCAGGCAATACAGGCATAAAGATTAAGAATACCCATTGCCCGTAAATCAGCTTCCAGCGCTTCATAAATTTTCCTGCCCAATCCGCTTCTTCTGGCATCATAAGCAAGATAAACGGTCGTCTCGCACGACCAGTCATAGGCCGCTCTGCCAACAAACGGGCCGGCGTAAGCATAACCCTGGATGACATTGTCTTTCTCTATAATCAGATACGGATAACGGCGCATGGTCCGCTCCATACGCGCTTTCATTTCTTCAACAGACGGGGTATCATATTCAAATGTTATGGCAGTGTTTTTTACATAATAGTCATATATCTCCAGAATATGCCCGGCATCCGCCATTGTGGCGTCACGAATAACGGTCATATCACAGCCTCCTCTATATTTTAACATCCGTTTCACAAATAACAGGTTTTATGTTAGTATTATTTTCCAGGAAAGTCAAGAAGGAACCAATTAAAACCCGGCCAATCCGACTGCCAGCAAAAGCATCACCGCCGGAACCACATATTTTCTTGGGTGATGCCACAGATCACTTTCTGTCTCCCAGCCCCGGATAGGACAAAACCATTCCAGAAGCACCGAAAAAAACGCGCTCAGTAACGCGAAACAGGCGGCCGCGGCGACCATCCGCCCTGTAATACCTCCCATCTGTATCTGCCAGCTGCAAAGAAAGATACTGTTCGCAGTCATATTACAGAAGAAAATAAACAGGGCATAGGGCACAAGGAATCTCCTTTTCTGCCCCGGCAGAAAACGGACCGCCTGCTCCAGCGCAGAATCGCAGGACAGCAGGATGCCGAGGGGCGTATTCACAGAAAGTATGGCAAATCCCACCGGAATCACAAACACCTTTTCCACGGCCCGGAAAAAAAGAGGCAGAACGCACGCCACGCACCACATAACCGCCGTATTGGTCAGATAGTTTTTATGCGTTTTCATATACCTTCCAAAATAATACCATACCAGGAAATGCGTATGACTTTTTACAGTCTGTCTGCCTTTTACTTCCTGCGCATACAAAAAATATCCGCCCTTTCTCCTGAAAAAAAGAAGGGACGTCATCAGGATGGCAAAAACCGCGCAGAAAATACTCCCCAGAACCTCTGCCCGGCTCCGGTCCGACACAGCCAGTAAAACTGCCAGAAGCACTGCCGTCTTTGTCAAAAAAGTATAAGCTCCCAATACAATCCCGTACGAACAGACAAGCGTCCGCTCGTCGAAAGGAAGCATGCACATATTCTGCCAGTCGGCAGCATGATCCTCAGAAGAAAGATCCTGCCACATGGCCCTGCCAGTAAAAACAGTCACTGTCAGATACAGAATAAACGGCGCAATCTGTATCCGAAAATCCGCCCTGGAAAGTCCCAGGAACACAGGCAGGCAGATAACAGGCGTCCGGATCATCCCCTGATAATCCGCCCCAAAATATTTTTTTAAAAACGCTTTAAATACCATGCGTGTCATGCAAAGCCTCCCGGATCTCCACAGCATTGATCCTGTCCTTCTCAAAAGTCCGCCGAATCTGTCCCTCTTCCAGGACGACTACCCGGTCAGAAGTCAGCGTGATACTTTCCAGCACATGGGAGGAAAACAGAACGGTCCCATATGCTTTATAGCCTGCGATCAACTGATACAGATATTCCGTACTCTGAAAGTCCAGCCCGTTGACCGGTTCATCCAGTAACAGCAGTTCTGGTCTCAGCGCAAAAGCAGTGATCAGAAATACCTTTTTCCGATTGCCGGTTGACAGATCCCTTAACAGGACATCCGTATAACCTTCAAAATGAAATCCCCGGATCAGTTCTGATACATCCGGGACGTTCTCTCTGTAAGCGGAAAAAACATAGGACAGATACTCCCGAAAGGTAAAATACGGAAAAGAATCGTCTTCGGCAAACACCGTATACCTGCAGGTCTTGAATTTTCTGTCCCGAAAGTTTACAGGACGGCCGTCAAACCATATACCATCAGCCCGAAAAGAAGGAAGCAGACCTGACAGCACTTTTAAAAAGGTTGTCTTTCCGGCTCCGTTCAGCCCGATCATCCCCACTGTTTCATGCCGGAACAGTTCCAAAGAAAGACAGGACAGCACCGTCTTTTCTCTGGTATACCATGCATGCAGATTCCTGACTGCTAAAAGAGATGCCTTCATTTTATCTGCCTGTCTTTCTCTTTTTTCCATGCTTCATATGACGCATACAAAAATACGCCTCCCAAAACAACATAAAAGAAGCTGCCGCTTACGATCGCTGCTGCCCCCCAGACCAATGCCAAAATCCCACGAATGTATACATGACGCATATTGATTCCTCCTTAAAACCATCCCGCTTCTGCGGTTTTCTTTCTCTGTTTTTGTATCTGTATTATACCTGAAAAAGGAAGATTACGCGGAAATGTCCGCAATCGGCAGGTTTTTGGCCGCGAAAAAACTGCAGAGCGTTTTGTAACGTCCTGCAGTCATTGATGTATGCCTGATTCAATCATTATGCCTTCATAAGACAAAGTAACTACCGCCCGGAAGGTCGATTCCGTATAAGAAGTCTGTACCATGCCGTCGTATTTTTCTGCGGCGGCCCTGGCGCTTTTTAGCCCCCAGCCGTGCAGCCCCTTTTCCTCTTTTGTCGTTTTCAGTCCGACGCCCTCTTCTACAGGTAAAACTTTAAAACTGTTCTCAACTTTTATAACCAGCATTTTGTGAATGCGCCGAATGGTCAGATACACAAACCGGTGTCCCGGCTTTGGCGTCTGCCTTGCCGCCTCCAGGGCATTATCCAGAAGATTCCCCAGTATGGCACACAGATCCGCGCTTCTCAGGTTCATATGGCGGGGAAATTCCACCTGTACCTTATACTCTATTTCGTCGGCCCCGGCCAGGACCGCCTTACTGTTGATCAGATAGTCTACGGTTTCGTCGCCCGTCCATACCGTATCAGCCATCTTCTGTACCGGCGCCTGCAGTTCATCCAGATACTGCATGGCTTCTTTTGTCTTATTGTGAAGCAGGAGCTGCCGGAGTGCGCCGATATGGTTATGAAAATCATGAAACAGTCTGGCATGCATCTCATAAGCCTGGCTCAAAGCGCTGTAATCCCGCTCTAAAAGTTCTGCCTGTTCGGATTTCAGTTTTGCAAACTCTTTTTCCATCTCATACTGACGGCTCATATTGAAGACCAGCACAGCCATCATCAGAACCACCGCCAAAATCGTCCACATATACAGCGTATCATCGGCAATCACAAGAACCGTCTGTTCAGACAGTGTCACAACTGCCAGAAGACCGGCTGCCGTCATCCCGGAAACGAACCGGAATGTTTCTTTCCCGGTTCCGGGCTGTCTTACGGAAACATACAGCATCGCTGCAATTAACAGACTATGAACCAGCCAGACAGCCGTCTGTCCGCTGCCCGATCCATATGCAAGAAATGCTGCAGACCGAAACCATACGCCCAGCCAGGCGGCAGCAAGAAACTGCCAGAAAGATACCGCAATCTCATAAAAAATTCCCACAAACAGGCTCATTCTCACATTAGCGCGCTGGAAACGACCCGCGCAGACAGCGATCCAGACTGCTTCCAGCGCCATCCGGTAACTGTCCGGCATACCTGCAGGCAAGGTCAGAAGAGCCACGGCGGCCGCGCCTGCCACAGCCGCCGCCACGCTCTTTTTTTCCGGCCTTTTCACAGACAGCAAATAAGAGAGAAAAAACAGACAGACTGTCACCCGCACGCCTCCGGCTGCCATATCCGACACTAAAACAAAACCGTTTGTCATATATGTGTCCCCCAGTAGTCGTTAATCTGCGCTTTTACATCCTGCAGATGGGAACGACTTATGGGGAGTGACGCGCCGTTTTTTAACACGGCCATCCCGTTTTTCACCTGCATAATATGAATCAGGTTGACGATACAGCCCCTGTCAGTAAAGATAAATTCTTCCGTTCCCAGCTCTTCGTACACCTGCTGTAAGCTTTTCCGCACTTTGGATACGCCGCCTGCATAAGTGATGCGGGCGTTTTTGCCGTCACGTTCAATATAATAGATTTCTTTACAGGGAATCCGCTCCAGGCGGCTGCTCGTCTGAATGGTATATGTTTTTCCTTCTTCCAGTTCAAGAAGCCTTATGGCATCCCAAACAGCCGCCGGCAGCCGCCTGTTTATATCATTTTTAGGAACATACCGGAAAACGGACAATTCAAAAGCGTCTATGGCATATTCCATATGGGACGTGATAAAGATAATCTTTACATTGGGCAAATACGGCCTGATTTTCTCTGCCAGTTCCATACCGCCGCATCCCGGCATCTCGATATCCAGCAGGATCAGATCAAAGAAAAAACCATCCTCCGTAATATCACAGAGCAGATGATCGCTGACCGTATAGGCTGTGATCTTTCCGGCGCTTTTGCACTGCTTTAAACAGTCCTCCGTAATTTTTTTATGAATCTGAATCGCATCTTTCTCATCGTCACAGACAGCTATATGCAGCATGAGGCCACCTCACTTATTTTCTATAATCACCGTTCCAGATCATTGATATTCCGGCTACTGCAGCACAGTCACCGTCTGATAAGGTATGACAATACCTTTTTCTTTGAAATTTTTTATCAGGTCAACCCGTATATCGCTGCAGGCCTGGTAACTGTCGTCCAGATTCCTGGTCCATATGGTTGTTTTTAAGATTACACCGTTGGAAGTATATGTTTTGATAAATACTTTATTTTCCTCCGTGTTCAGGGTCAACGGATTTTCTATGCAGATTTTTTGCATCTCATACATGGCCAGGTCGATATCGGCGTCATAAGAAACTTCTATCTCCATAAAATTACCCACATTTTCAGTAAAATTTGTATTGGTTATCACAGCGGCATCCATAACAGAGTTTGGAACGATACAACACTCTCCGTTAAACTGCCGGATAACCGTATGCCGTATGGTGATATCCTTTACCATGCCCTCCGCGATCACACTGCCTCCCTGGACAACCCGTATTTTCTCATCCACATTATAGGGTCTCGACATGGACAGGGAGATCCCGCTGATCACATTGGCCAGCGCCTGCTGCGCCGCAAAAGTAGCAATCGCTACCATTAAAGAGCCGCTTTGCAACAAAGCTTTGCTTATATCTCTTGTGATCTCAAACTGCTGCAACAGGCTGTAGCAAAGTATCACAGATATAGTTACATTCACTATGCTTTTCGTAAATCTCAGATGGACGGAATTGTGTTTTTTAGACATAAACCGAAAGATCAAATTGACAATCCGGTTCGCAATCAATTCAATGCCGATAAAAATCGCTATTTTTAATAAATTGCTCATACTTCACTCCCCTTATTGTCGTTCATCGGCAGACAGACTTACAGCACATGATAATACGGGCAAATATCTTCATAATGCCCGTCTTTCATGCGAAATCCACCGGGGATAACTCCCAACGGGACAAACCCCAGGCGCTCATACAAATGCCTTGCGTGAATATTAGACGCCACCACCGCATTAAACTGAAGCACCGTAAACCCATGCAGACGTCCCTGGACAAGGCAGTCCAGAACCAGCTTTTCTCCTGTATGCAGTCCTCTTCTGTCGCTGCTGACTGCATAGCTTGCATTACAGATGTGACCGCATCGGCCCACATTGTTAGGATGTAAAATATATAACCCCGTGATTTTACCTGTGTCTTGATCAACCGCCACTCCATTGTAGGTCTGGGATGCAAAAAACTGTGTTCCCGTCTCAAGGTCCAGCAGTTCTTCCTGCGGAAAAGCAATGCCTTCTTCCACCACTTCATTCCAGATCCTGATCATCTCAGGTATGTCCTTTTCTTCGTAAGCTCTTATTGCAATCTCCATCTCATTCGCTCCTTTTACTGCTTCTTTTTCGTCCCTTTGACGATTAAATCATAACTTTCTGATATCATCCTTTTGATCTCCTGTTCCGGTATGGTTCCGTCCAGTATAATGGAATTCCAGTGATCTTTATTCTGGTGATATCCCGGCAGGACAGATGCATAAGTATCCCGCCAGAAGTCACGCCACCGCGGATCTACTTTCACATTAACCCATATGTACCCTTCTCTTTCATAAGTCCATGCAAACGCCCTTTTATTTTTCTTATAACGCAGAAGTACCCAGTTATCATCATGAAAAGGAGTATCCACATATACATCCGGAAAAGTCAGTCCAAAATTCAGTATTTCCTCGCGCTTTTTCATCCAGGCCGCCTCCTGAAAGCTTCTTTTTGTTCTATCCTGTCAGTTCCATTAACAACTATAACAAAAAAAAATTCTTATATCAATCGGAAAGCTGAATAAATTTTATAATCAAGTTTACAATATATTTATGCTGCTGTATAATAAAACAGTCAATCATTATTAAGAGAATCAGGAGAATAGCACGATGAAATTCAGAAAAAACATAAGAAAGAGAACGGCCTGCATACTGGCCCTTCTTATGGCAGTATCCGTATCAGGCTGTAACGGCTCAAAGGCCCAGGATGAGCCGGAAGTAAGAGACATCAGCGCCCAGACGGAAAATCCTGCGGAAGGTCCTGTAGAAGAAGCATCCAACGACAATATCTCCGGCGAAGCTGACTCAGAAGAAATCACACAGGCAGAAAGCGAAGAACCGGCCAAAAACGACGAAATACCTGCCCCCGAGATCAAAGAGCCACCGGAGGGCTGGGAGCTGAAATTTGCTTCGGAAGACTGGGGGCTTTCCTTCGGCGAGTCCGGCACACAACCCACAGGAAATGCCACAGCGGAAGACCTGGCATGGTATAATGCCTATTATGTGGGAGATAACAGTGAAAAAGTTCTCTACATTACCTTTGACTGCGGTTATGAAAACGGCAATACGGAACCGATTCTGGACGCTTTGAAAAAGCATAATGTCCCGGCAACCTTTTTCGTGGTGGGGCACTTCCTGGAAACGGCGCCCGAACTGGTAAAACGCATGGTAGCGGACGGTCACACAGTAGGCAACCATACTTACCATCATCCGGATATGCCGACGATCTCTGATATGGAATCCTTCCAGAAGGAACTGGACGATGTGGCGAATCTTTTCCAGGAGATCACCGGAGAGAAGCTTTCTCCTTTCTATCGTCCGCCCCAGGGAAAGTGTAATACGGAAAACCTGAAAAAAGCCCAGCAACTTGGATACTATACCATCTTCTGGAGCCTTGCCCATGTGGACTGGAATACGGACGCCCAGCCAAGCCATGAAGAATCATTCAGCAAACTCACTTCGAGGGTTCACCCCGGAGCGATCGTACTTTTACACAATACCTCAAAAACCAACGGAGAGATCCTGGACGAACTTCTGACCAAATGGGAAGATATGGGATACAGCTTTAAGCCGCTGTCGGATCTGGTGGCAAAATAAAGGAACAGCTCATCCGCAGTCATGCACATTTAATTCTTGAATTTTCACAAGAAAGATAAGGCTTTACACTTTTTGCCTAATCCGTTATAATAATTGTAGCAATTAACAACTGTTTCAATATAAAAAGGCGGTGAAAGGATGGTACAAAATATGACATTAGAAGAGCAAAAAGAAGTGGCCATTAATAGATATGTAGATTTAATGAGAATTAAGTCTTATGAAACAGGCGAGAATAAAGAGCTTGAATATCAAATCAAAGTTGCAAAAGTAAAATTAGCCAGTTTCGGTATAGATTATTCAGAACTTGAATTTTAAGTAACCATTAACAAAAAGGTGTAAGGTCTTATTAAATTATCAAGACTTTACACCTTATCTATTCTAAGAAAGAACTGGATTAGCTTTTCACCTCCGTCGCCAGCGGTTTCGTTTTCCCTTCTTTCGGAACAAAAGAGATTTTCTTTCCCTTTTGAATCACCTTTTTTGCGTCCTCCGTATCAGAGTAAATGCTTTCGTTAATGGAATATTCCTTTCCGTCATCACCGGCAACATAGGCATAATAGCTTTTTCTTCCTTTCCCAATATATTTAACCGTTCCTGTCATACGCTCAACGCCCGCTTCCGTAATGGACGTCTGTGTTTCGGCAGTCTTTGCATAGGAACCGGCCTTTTTCTCCGAAGCCTGATTTACGGTATCATCCACAAGATCTGGGAACTGCTTTTTGTACTGTCTGATAATCCGTTCTGTTTCAGTTGCCACGTCGCATCCAAGCCCCAGGTATAACTTTTTATCACCGATAATATAAAATTCCTTTTTGGCGCGCGTAGCCGCAACATTCATCATATTGGGTTCGCTCATTGCCCAGCGTGCCGCGCCGCTGCTCTGGGAATCCGCGCCAAGCACGAAAAATACAATCGGCGCTTCTTTTCCCTGAAACGTATGGACAGTCCCCACATTGGTCGGCTTTTTAAGCGCGTCATATCTGGTAAAGTTAATTTTCCGCAGTTTTTGTGAAAGCTGATAGGCAACATTGGAAAACGGCGTGATCACATAGATCACGTCCTTTTCTTTCTGATCCGCGATTTTCGGGTTCTGCTTTATCATCTCCTGGATCTTATGCAAAAGAAACTCTCCCTGGGCTTCCACATATTTGTTATTCGCTTTTCCGCCCACGTCAAACCATCCTGTCTTTCCGTTGTTTTTCATTCCCTGCACCATAAATCCGTCATAGGAAATCACGTTTGAAATGGTAAACATGGGATACTGGCACCGCCTGTGTACCCAGAGCGGAATGCCGATCCAGGAATCCTCCGACTGATCCTGTTTTCGATAAAAGCCGTACTGGCTCGCCGCGTCCACCAGTGTCTGCGTGGATGCCGACGCGGATAAATATTTTTCCGTCACACCAAAATGTTTGCTCAGCATATACAGGGTATTGGAATCCAGCGTAAGCACCGGTTTAATCTGCGAAGGATCACCTACCACCATCACATGCCTGCTCCGCCAGACGGCGCCGACGGCCGCCTGAGGCAGCGCCTGTCCCGCTTCATCGATAAAAAGATGTCCAAGAGTCTCCGCTCCAAGATTTTTGCACATACGGGAAAAGCTGGCGAATGTTGAACTGATTACAGGAATCGTCATATTGATCCAGTTCCACGCCGCTTCGATCACAGGTTTTTGCTCCAGATATTTTTCCTGCTGGCCCCAGATGATCGTAGCTGCCTTTATATTCTTTCTGTTTTCATAAAGAAACTGTTTGCGGACGCCCAGGGCCGCAATAAACAGCTTTGACTGCGCGATACGATAGGATTCATCAAACCACGGGTTGGACAACTGTAAATCATCATATTCCTGATACATATCCAGCGGTTTTCCCACGCTGCCGTCCTTAAGCTTTTCATACGCATGGACTTTATGCTCCAAATCCGAAATTTTGCCTTCTTCCAAGATTTTCCAGGCGGCAAATTTTTTCTGAAGCTCTGCCTGCTTTTCTGTGCATTGGCTTAATTTCTCCTCAGGGATTTCGCTTTTAAATTT
>DKVI01000017.1:0-137 GCA_002491115.1 Lachnospiraceae bacterium UBA7182
GACAAATTTCTACTGATTCATCTGCTTTGCGAACTTTTAGCGGAAACCTTGGATTTATGCCGGTTTGAGTGATATCCACATTTGAGTTTACCAGACTTTTGACTGGTAAGTGTTTTTTGCCTCTGATTTTGGTATCA
>DKVI01000017.1:457-767 GCA_002491115.1 Lachnospiraceae bacterium UBA7182
TGCCTCTGATTTTGGTATCAAAATCAGGAAATTATGACAGTTGGTAAAATGTTTTTTGGAATTGGTAAATTTCTGTTTCTACTATATGTAGAAGAAACAAGAGAAGAATTCAATCATCCACTGAATTCAAATGCACATCACGATCCAATAAAATTATGTCAAGAACCATTCTTCTATAAATATATCACCAATACAATTTGCCATTGCAATATCATCTAATTCAAGAAATCTTTTAACATTTGCTTCGATAGGCGCTTCTTTCTTAAATAATTTATCCTCTTCATCTATATCCTCTATTATAAATCCTAAT
>DKVI01000017.1:932-26551 GCA_002491115.1 Lachnospiraceae bacterium UBA7182
AAATCCTAAATCAATCCTATGAATATATTGATTTTTTAAATAACCACCTATATATTCGTACTTTGTATACTCAAAATAGACTCTTTCTATCTCTTGATAAATTTTTGCCGACACAATATCCGGATCAATATAGGTACCATATTTTTCTACTAGCTTTGGCAATATTTCAATAGCAGAATATGTATCATTTGCTTCATAATATGGTTTCTTTTTTTCGTGATCTATCACTTCTATTGCTTTATCTATAGAAACTGCAAAAAACTCTCTCTTAGGGTTTACTCTATAAGAATCCAGCTTTCTATGTATCGCTTTTTCAAATTCTATATAATGGCGAACATAAATTTCATATACTACAGTAAAAGGAGTTGGAAGAGCAGTCGTATAGGATAACTGCTTAGCCCTTTTTTCAGCTCCAAAGGTTGTACTTCCAATTTTAAGCAAACCATTTAATGATTCATTACTCAATATATAAACATATCCTTCTTCCATTTTTAATATATCCTCAATACTATTTCTATATTTTCTTACCAATACTCATAAATTCTTATTATGATTTAAAACATCATCTTTATTCCTTGTTCGTTTTTCATCTTCCATATAGCCATAGGATGCTCCTTTATATTCCATACTATTTTATCATCCTCAAAAAGCAACTCTGGTCTATATTCCCCTGTTTCAAACAATTCCAGATATTCCGCTTCCTCTGGTGTCAAAATCATGAGTTCTTTAATAAATCTCTTTGCTTCCTCCTTACGTTCATTCAGATTAAAATTATCTTTTTTTCGAAGCACCGGAAACAAATCACGCCTAATCTTCGAGAACTCCAGACCATCAATCGCAGATGTATCAAAAGTCTTATTAATTTTATCTGCTGAAATGGATGCATAAAAAATAATACATTTGCGAAGCAATTCGTATTCAGATTCGTCAAACAAATCAAAATAAATCATATTATTGAAATCATATAAGTCTCTGGCTGCTGCACGACTCATAAGCGCATTCGCTTTTGCAGCAAAAATCTCCATCGGTTCCAAGGTCCGTACTATTACATCTTCTTCAAAAATATCTGTTACTATCATTCTCTCTACGGGATTAAAAATATGGGATCGCAAGGAATAATTCAACTCCAACTTTATGTTATCCTTATTACCGCCCACATTTTGATATTGAAACAGCATGGAATCCAGACTATGACTATATCTGGAAGATTCTGACAAAAAATATCCTTGCTCTGTCATATATCTTTCCAGCATTTCCGCGATTTTCTCTCTGGCTTTTTTCATATCTTCCAATGGCAGATTTGATGTAAAATCCAGGTCTAAATCAACAGACAGCCTTGGCAGATTAAAAATGGTCATGTTAATTGCTGTTCCGCCTTTTAAAGCCAGATGTTCATGCAAATATTCATCTGTATTCAAATAGGTCAATATTTCTTTCAACCTCAATACTTTTTCAAATGTGTCCCGAACAACTCCATATTGCTTTGCCTTTTGTCCAAGTTGTCCCTTATTATAGTTCATGCCTGACTCCTTCATTTTTCAAGTAATTCATCTGCTCTGGAACTACAAGCTGCCATACAGTATCATACTTTCCTTCCTTGTAATCTTTCGTCAAATAACGTTTACTGTGCCCAATCCTGTTTTTGCATATCTGAAAGAACTCATTTGATAATCCGATACGTTCCTGTTGGCTTTTCAACAAAAATCCCGTTTTTTGATACAGAAACTGATTATTATAACATTCTAAATATTCAAGCATACGTTTTTCCCTAAGCACAGATACCGCTTGAATATTATCAATCACTTCTTCCAGTCCTGCTATTTTATCCAAATCCTTAATACTATCAATCACAGCCCGTTCCTTATCTGCTATTCGCACACCCCCGCTGTATTTTACTGTTTCGATTCCTTCATTACATTTAGATGATACATAACAAAATGTGTATCCATCAAATTCAAAATCCCGAAACATAGTATTTGAAGATACATAAACCTCATAAAAAATCTGGTCACTAATTCCATAATATTCCATTGCTGAATGATGAGAAAGATAGGATGTAGGTGTAATCGCACCTGCAATTTGATAACGGTTCGCCAATGGAGCATTCGTTTCTCCACTGATGCAGGTGTAAAGATTATTTCGTATTTTTACTACAAGTCCACTCTTTATCAAACGCTTTACTGCAGAACGCGCACTCTCAATGTTATCATAGTATTGCTTTACATGTTTCATTGTGAATACAGGATGTTTTAGTAACTCAAAATATAATTTCATAGTATTTCACCGTTTATTTTTTATTCAAATTAGTTTAAATTCAAACTGTTTACATATAATTTTTAATCCATAATATAATATTTTTTTCTCTTTGTCAAGTTTAATATTTCGTTAAAATAGTTTATTTATAACCTGTTTTGCAAAATCATAGTCATATATTACATTTCAAATTCCAACGCCCATAAAAAAATGTCTTTTTTACGCTATGCGGCGCACGACTTCTATAGCTTTTAAGCTCGTCAACATTACACACCGCCATTGTGTCTTTACCATTGATGAACAGCTCCGGGATTTTTTCAAGAAACACAGGATTTTTACACTGTCTCCCTTTACATAATTCAGCGTCCTAAAGAATTCAGCCAATTTAACAAGTCTTTATCATCAGTCCAGTCCTTGGTTTTTGTTATGGAACCGGCTTCCGGCAGAAGTGTCTTTTGAGTAGCCAGTTTTTCTATTGCTTTTCTTTTTATCTCAACACTTGTTTTTGAATAGATCTGCGTTACGTTTAAATCTGTGTGTCCCAGGAAATCACGGATATAAACAGGATTGATATCCGCCTCTGTCAAATGCATGGCCTTGCTGTGGCGGAAATGGAGAGCTCTCCATTTCCGTCATCATGGTGAGTGGAACAAAATGGGGAGTCATTTAAAGAAATCTTTTATTCCCGGATGTTTCCGGTAAAATCACTCTCCATTTTACTTTGATAAAGTTATGAACCACTCTGCTGGATGACTTATACTATTTCATTAATCCCTCTGACATAAGGAATTTAAAAATTCCATAAGATCCGGATCTTCCTGCCAGGAAGGTGCATCTGGAACAGGGAGCACATCATTATAAGCTGCCTCGATTGCTTTCCTCTTCATTTCTGTATCCGCCCTTGCATAAAGCTTATGACAAGCTTGTCATAAAATTTATGCCCGAGCTGATGAAAGGATAAAGCGTAAGGCATTGATGGAAGCCTACAACAGTCCAACTAACGAAGAACCGCCTTCCTGGAAAAAAGATAAAGATCTTCTCGACTGGCTCAAATCCCTGTAGAGGGTATGGTTGATTATGGAAAGTAAAATGCGGTTCATTTGTCCAAAATACAGCAACAAATGAGCCGTACTTTTCATAAACTTACTTGCCATAACCCACTCCGCCTTTCTGCGAAGCTATGGTTATGACCTTTGCCATTTTTTTCTCCGTTTCTCTGTCCTCTTTCTAAGCTGTTCCACAATATTCCGGATAACGAATCTTCACCGCCTGCCAGAAATAAGACGCATACCTGCAGCAAAACAGATCTTCCACTGTATATCGTCCACACTCCGTCAGCTGTTTCTCAAAATCTTCATAATCAAACACACTTGGAGTTCCATTGTTATATAAGTTATAAGCCATACGAACAATCTTCTTACTCCCGGAAGTCTTCCACCCGTCATGCAGGCACTCTGTTTTCACCAACCCTGTCTTAAAATCATAAATCTCATTTACATGATCTCTTGTATCCCTGTCTATTCCCAGACAGTATACCAATGTTGCATGGTAAACATCCTGATATCTGCACCGTCTCAATGACCGGAAAAAAGTCCTTATGCTCCATGCTTGAATAAATCATTTTCTCTTCATTCATCTTCTTTGTCATCCTTTTCTTTTTTGAAGGTAATGGGGGTTTTTAATAATTTGAGTAAACTTCGCTAAGGATTTGAGATACTCATTTTACTCAACAAACAGTTTGAATAATACTCAAATTGAAGTGATTTCAGACGGTTTTTTGCGGTATTTTACGACTTTTTCAAAGACACGCAAAAAGCCCCAAAATACCTTGCGCTCTCCCACAAATCGGAGATTTACAAGTCTTTTGGGGCCTTTTTCCTATCATATTAAATTTTCAGGTTTTGGGGCTTACATTCCCATCTGCTTCGCCACCTCAGCCGCGAAGTCTTCGTTTTTCTTCTCCAGACCTTCGCCTGTCTCAAAGCGTACAAATCCTTTGATCACAATGTTGGCATTGTTTGCTTTTGCGACCTGTGCCACATAAGCGGATACGATCTGCTTGCCGTCTTCTGCTTTTACATATACCTGGTCTAACAGGCAGATCTCTTTCAACTGCTTGTTCAAACGTCCCATTACGGCGCCGGAAATCACTTTCTCCGGCTTTCCTGCCATCTTCGGGTCGTTCTCGATCTGCGCTTTGATGATCTCCAGCTCATGCGCTTTATAAGCCTCATCCACTTCGCCGTTGTTTGTGTAGATCGGCTTTAAAGCCGCGATCTGCATGGCAAGGTTCTTCGCCATCTCTTTGACTTCATCATTGATCACATCGGTCTGTACATCCACCAGAACACCGATCTTGCCGCCTGCATGGATATAAGAAGCGATAAAGCCGTTCTCCTCTTTTACCTGCTGGAAACGACGGATATTCATATTTTCGCCGATCACCGCGATCTGTGCTACCAGCTCTTCTTTTACGGTCTTGCTTGTATCCAGCGCCCAGCTCTCAGCCATAAACGCATCGATATCCGCCGCGCTGGTAGTCAGTGCCTGTGCTGCCACATCTGCCACATAGCCCTGGAACTTCTCGTTCTTCGCCACGAAGTCCGTCTCTGCATTTACTTCCACGACAACTGCTTTCTTTGCATCGTCAGACAGAGCGGTTGCTACAATACCTTCTGCCGCGATACGACCTGCTTTTTTCTGTGCAGTCGCAAGCCCTTTCTCCCTTAAGAAGTCTACGGCTGCCTCCATATTGCCCTCGGTAGCCGCCAGCGCCTTCTTACAGTCCATCATGCCTGCACCGGTCATCTCTCTTAACTCTTTTACCATTCCTGCTGTAATAGCCATAATATCATTCCTCCTGTGGAACCGTCTTACTCCTCTGCGGGAGCCTCGTCCATATATTCTCCTTCTGCGTCGTACTCGTCTGTTTCTTCTGCTTCGCCCTGTCTTGCTTCCACTACAGCGTCTGCCATCTTGGAAACGATCAGTTTTACCGCGCGGATCGCGTCGTCGTTACCCGGGATTACATAATCCAGTTCTTCGGGGTCGCAGTTGGTATCGCAGATACCGATCAGCGGAATACCCAGTGTATGAGCTTCCTGTACGCAGATTCTTTCTTTCTTCGGATCAACAACGAAGATTGCGTCCGGAATCCTCTTCATCTCTTTGATTCCGCCCAGGTTCTTCTGAAGCTTCTCCATCTCTTTTTTCAGCGCAATTACTTCTTTTTTAGGCAGTACGTCAAAGGTGCCGTCTTCCTGCATGGTCTCGATCTGTTTTAATCTGCCGATTCTGCCCTGGATGGTCTTGAAGTTGGTCAGCATGCCGCCCAGCCATCTTTCATTTACATAGAACATGCCGCAGCGTTCCGCTTCAGCCGCGATCGCGTCCTGCGCCTGCTTCTTGGTACCTACAAAAAGAATGCTTCCGCCTTCTGCGGCGATCTGTGCCACGGCTTTGTAAGCTTCGTCCACTTTACCTACGGATTTCTGCAGGTCGATGATGTAGATGCCGTTTCTCTCTGTGTAGATGTACTCTGCCATCTTGGGGTTCCATCTTCTGGTCTGATGACCAAAGTGTACACCGGCTTCCAGTAACTGTTTCATTGAAATTACGCTCATTTTTTTTCCTCCGTTTTTGGTTTTTCTTCCGCGGGACTTTTGCTTTTGAGAGAACCTTACAGGCACCGCTCTCAAAATCCATCCGCGTGATTACTAGCACAATTTACCTGTGCAAACAGCCTTAACTACTATAGCACAGCCTTTTCCCGGTGTCAAGCGCCAGACTTGCATGTTCGTCAGTCTTTTGACTCAATCAGGATCAGGATACCCTTTTTTATAAATATTTCTGTCTGCTCGCCCGCAACTTCATTGGACACGCCCAGGCTTCCGCTGCCAAAAACAGTAAAGCAGTAGTCCGTCAGCGGATATTTTGCTCCCAGAAGCGTCACCCCTTCCGCCTGTGTGGTAAAGGGAATCAGGGAAAAGTAGGTTCCGTACTGCTCTTTTTTCGCAATACAGTGGTATTTTTCGATCAGACGAATCCGGTTATGCCGGTCCACAATCAGACATTCCACGCCTTTTCGCAGCGGAAGGTACAAAGTCTGAATATTTCCCAGCACATGATCCAGCCTGCTGCCGGTTCCTCCCAGAATCACGATCCGGCTGCTCCCCATCTCAAGCGCCAGTTCCACGGCAATCTGGGTATCCGTCGCGTCTTTTTCAGGGTTAAACGCCCGGATAGGGACCTGGGTATGTTCCTTATACCATGCCAGAATCTCCGGGTCCAACGTATCAAAATCCCCTACTATGCGCGTGGGACAAATGCCCTGCGCATGGCAAAACGCCAGCCCTCCGTCCACGCCGATGATCTGGTCATATGTCTCATTTAATATTTCAAGGGCAAGATCCGTTTCGATCCCGCCCCCTGTAATGATCAGCGTATTCATTTTATCTGTTTAAAATCTCCATAAAATCTCTTACGTTCTGTGCCACATCGCCCGCGTATACGGCGGAACCAGCCACGATCACATTCGCGCCCGCGTCCAGAACCACCTGCACGTTATTCTTTTTGATGCCTCCGTCCACTTCGATATCGGTTTCAAGCCCACGCTCTGTCAGCATCCGACGAAGATCCTGTATCTTTTGCGTAGACTCAGGGATATAGGCCTGTCCTCCGAATCCCGGTTCCACGGTCATCAGAAGAACCATGTCCACCTGATCCAGCACATCTGTAAGCACACTGATGGGTGTCTTTGGTTTTATGGATACACCCACTTTGACACCATTATCCCGGATCTTCCGGATCGTCTGTTTCAGATCTTTACAGGCCTCATAATGTACCGTGATAATATCCGCGCCGCAGCGGGCGAACTCGTCTATATAACGATCCGGATCAACGATCATTAAATGTACATCCAGCACCAGATCCGTGACTTTACGGACCGATTCCAGCACCGGCATTCCGAAAGATATGCTCGGAACAAACATACCGTCCATCACGTCATAATGCAGGTATCTGGCCCCGCCCAGTTTTGTGTTCTCAATGTCTTCCCCAAGATGGGCAAAATCCGCTGATAAAATAGACGGCGATAAGTAATTTTTCATCAGGTATACCTCCTTTTTTCTCTCTCCTTCAGTTCTTCAAACAATGCTCTGTAACTTTCGTAGCGGTCTTTATGGACTGCGCCGCTTTCCACCGCCTGTTTAACCGCACAGTCCGGTTCGTTTATATGAACGCAGCCCTGAAAACGGCATCTGCCCTCATAAGCCGCAAACTCGGGAAAACTGTATCTTAGTTCTTCTTTTTCCATAGTTCCCAGCTCCAGCGAACTGAATCCGGGCGTATCAAAAATATAACCGCCGTTTTCCAGGCAAAAAAGCTCGCTGTGCCTGGTTGTATGTTTCCCTCTGTCGATCTTCTCACTGATATTGCCGGTCTCCATACCGGCATGGGGCGCCAGAAGATTGATCAGTGTGGATTTTCCCACGCCGGACGGTCCTGCCACGGTAGTCGTATGACCTTTTAAGAGACTGTTCAGTTCCTTAAGACCGTCTCCGTATTTTGCGCTGATGAACAACAGGCGGCTTTTGCACCCCGCATAGATACCGCGAAGTCTCTCCGTCTCCGCCTCAGACGCCTCGTCCGTTTTGTTAAAACAGATCAGGGCAGGAATCTTCTGCCGGTCCATCATGATTAAAAACCGGTCTAATAAAGAAAGATTCGGTTTCGGCTTTGCCACCGCGAACAGAACCAGCGCCTGATCCACATTGGCCACCGCCGGGCGCAGCAGCATACTGCTGCGGGGAAGGAGATCGGTTATATTGCCTTCCCGGTCCCCTTCATGAGTGACCTCCATCTCCACGTTATCACCCACCAGCGGTTTTTCCTTCCGGTTGCGGAAGATGCCTTTTGCCTTACATGCATAAAGCACTCCGTCTTCCGCCTGCACATAATAAAAACCGGCGATTCCTTTTATAATCTTTCCCCGCATATACTATTCTTCCGTATCACTCGGCGCCTGGTAGGCGGACCCCGTACTCACATAGATTGTCACCGTGCCCGCGGGATCCACTGTACCCGACGGGGAATAACGGGTCACAAATCCTGCCCCTACAGATTCGCTGGTCTCTTTTCCTTCCTGGATCGTCCCTTCAAACCCGGCGTCTAAAAGCTTCTCCCTGGCCTGTTCAAAGGTCATTCCCACACTGACAGAAGGAATGGTCACTTTTTTCCTCCCCTGGCTGACTGTAATCGTCACTGTACTTCCGGGGTCTACAGGCGTTCCCCTGGCAGGTTCTGTACTGATCACCAGCCCGGCGCTTATGTCATCAGAATACACCTGTTTAACCGATACTTTAAAGCCGTCCCTTTCCAGCTCACCTGCAGCTCTGGACTGCTCGTGCCCGATCACATCAGTCACCTTTACTTTACTTGATCCTTTGCTTATGACCAGATTGACCGATGTGCCCTTGTCCACACTCGTATTGGCAGAAGGATCCTGACTGATCACGGATCCGGCTGCTACGGTCTCGCTGTTGGCCTCTGTTACAGCGCCCACTTTCAGTCCCGCGGCGGTCAGAGCGCTTCTTGCCACCGACTCTGTCTGACCGGTTACCTGCGGAACGACTGCTTTTTCTGCCGGTGCAGGCGTCGCCGGGGAAGTTCCCGGAGAAGCACCGGGAGAAGTGCTGCCACCGGTTCCCGAGGCAGCCGGATCCGAAGACGCAGTCATAACCTCCACCGTACTGCCTACTTCTACCCGCTCCGTACTCTCAGGATCCTGCCACATAATCTCACCTGCGGCATACTCGGCAGAGCTTTCGCTTCCTTTAAGCTTAATATTGATTCCCAGTTCTTTTAACTCTGTCTTGGCTTCCGTCATGGTCTTTCCAAGCAGGTTCGGCATAACTACTGTATTAACGGTTCCTTTACCGTCTTCCTCTTCCTTATCTTCTTCGTTGTCTTTATCTTTGTCAATATCTTCCTCTGTCCGCTGATTGTCTTCGTCGTCTTTATTTTTTCCCCCGATTCCAAGGATACGCGAAAACAAAAGAAGCATAACGATAACAATAATGACCGCCAGGACAACGCCCGCGATGGTCATCACCCGCTCCACTGCCGGGCTTAATTCTTCATCATCTTCATCCTCTTCCTCTTCGTCTTCGTCGTCCTCTTCCTCCTCGTCATCCGTTTCAATCCTTCTTGCGGCTTTTACTTTTGCCGTCGTATTCTTTTTCATAACGGTCGTGCGCGCCTGGGAATCCAGGTCCACCATTTTTACGAAATCCCCTTCCGGATCCATCAGGGACTGCTTCAGGTCGGACAGAAGGTCTCCAATATCCTGATATCTGCGGTCCGGGCTTTTTTCCATGCATTTTTTAATAATCTGGCTTAGACTGTAGGGAATTGCGCTGTTATAAGTATCAGGCGGCACCATATCTTCCTGCAGATGCTTGACCGCCACTGCCACTGCCGTATCCCCGTCAAAAGGGACTCTGCCGGTCACCATTTCATACAAAACAACGCCCAGGGAATAAATATCGCTTCTGTGATCCACATATCCGCCTCTGGCCTGCTCCGGCGAGGCATAATGAACAGATCCCATGGCTGTGGAGGTGGTCGTCTGGGAAGTGGTCGCCTTGGCGATCCCGAAATCGGTAACCTTTACTTTTCCTTCTCTGGAGATAATGATATTCTGCGGCTTAATATCCCGGTGGACGATCTGGTTGTTGTGAGCCACTTCAAGCCCCGCGGATACCTGGATCGCGATACTGGTGGCCTCTTTAACGGTCAGATAACCTTTTCTTTCGATATACTTTTTCAGCGTGATCCCTTCTACCAGCTCCATGACGATATAATAGATTCCTTTTTCATCGCCCACATCATAGACGTTGACTATATTCGGATGCGCGAGGCCTGCCGCGGCCTGTGCTTCCTCTTTGAACTTTTTGACAAACCCGCTGTTTTCACGAAATTCTTCTTTTAATACTTTTACTGCGACAAAACGGTTAAGCTTATGGTCTTTTCCTTTGAAGACCTCGGCCATGCCGCCGACACCGACTTTTTCCAGGATCTCATAGCGGTCGCCCACAATCATCCCTACTTTAATCATAATCTTACCTCTCTGTCATTCTATTTCCACCAGCACCACTGCAATATTGTCCGCACCGCCGTTCCGGTTCGCTTCCAGTATGAGCTTTGCACTGCTGTCATACAGATTTTTTTCTTCCCGAATCAGACGGCAGAGCCGTTCATCCTCCACCATGTTGCTAAGGCCGTCCGAACAGAGCAAATACCGGTTTCCCCGCTCTACACGAAACGCAAACAGATCCAGTTCGACTTCTTTCTGAATCCCCAGCGCCCTTGTAATGATATTTTTATCCGGATGCGTACGCGCGTCCTGGGGATTTAACTCTCCCCTTCGTACCAGTTCCGCCACCAGAGAATGATCCTGTGAAATCTGCCGGATTCCCGTCTGTGATATTTCGTAGAGTCTGCTGTCCCCGATATTCACAGCCACAGCCTCATCCCCGGATATGGAAAGCGCCACCAGCGTCGTTCCCATACCCTGATATTCTTCTCTCTCCATGGACTTTTCAAACAGCTTATAATTGGCATACATGACAGACTTTTGAAAGATCAGCGACGGTTTTGTGTCCAGACACCTGTCTGCTCCTTCTATCACTTTCTGCACCGCGTAAGACGATGCAAGCTCCCCCGCTTTGTGGCCGCCCATTCCATCTGCGACAATATAGAGATTCGGAAGGTTGCCCACCGGATGATCGGAAGCATACACATAGTCCTGATTCACTTTTCTCCTGCGTCCGATATCCGTCATCGCAACCGACGTATGCATAAGATCCTCACCCTCCTTTTTCCATGTCCATATAGCTTTTACGCAATTGACCGCAGGCGCCGTCTATATCACGCCCCATTTCTCTTCTTATACTAACATTAATTCCCGATTTTTCAAGCGCATTTTTAAAGTTCATAATCATATCACGTTTTGACTGCACATAGGCCCGCTCTTTGACAGGATTGACAGGGATCAGATTTACATGGCAGTTCATAGGTCTGATCAGGCGGATCAGCTTCTCTGCGTCTTCTCTGCTGTCATTTACACCCCCTACCAGGCTGTACTCAAACGTGATGCGCCTTTTCGTCTGTTCAAAATAATAGCGGCAGGCGTCCATAACCTCCTCAAGAGAATATTTATTCGCTATGGGCATAAGGCTTTTTCTTTTTTCCTGGGTAGCGGCATGCAAAGATAAAGCCAGCGTAATCTGCAGCTTTTCATCCGCCAGTTTACGGATCATCGGTACAATCCCGCAGGTTGATACGGTAATATTGCGCTGGCTGATGTGAAGGCCGCCCTCGCCGGTAAGGATCTCTATAAAAGTAAGAAGCGATTCATAGTTATCAAGGGGCTCTCCCGTTCCCATAACAACCACGTTGTGAACACGCTCTTTGGACCACTTCTGGATCTGGTAGACCTGGTCCAGCATCTCCGAAGGCGCAAGGTTTCGTTCCAGGCCCCCTAATGTGGAAGCGCAGAAACGGCAGCCCATCCGGCAGCCTGCCTGGGAAGAAATACAGACGGAATTGCCATAATGATACCGCATCAGCACACTCTCGATCACATTGCCGTCCGGCAGTCGGAATAAAAATTTGCTTGTCCCGTCCTGTCCGGATACTTTCACCTGTACCAGTGTCAGATTCACCAGACTGTAAGACCGGCTCAGCCTGCTTTTCAGATCTTTGGACAGACTGGTCATCTCATCAAAAGACTCCGCCAGTTTTTCGTGCATCCAGCTGTAGATCTGCTTCGCGCGGAATTTCTTTTCCCCCTGCCGCTCCATCTCATCCTGAAGGCAGGCAAGCGTCATGGATTTTATATCTGTCATAAAAGTTCCCTTTCCAGCTTTGCCATATAAAATCCGTCCCACGGACCCATACCCGGAAGCAGCTGTATCTGTTCTCTTAATATAAACGGATACTGTTTCGTAAACCAGGCCGCATTGCCTTCATTTTCTTCTTTATGTACGGTGCATGTGCTGTACAAAAGCGTCCCGCCCGGCTTCACATACCGCCATACGGTACTTAAGATCTGTCTTTGGAGCCGTACCAGTTCTTTCTGCTGCGCTTCGCTCATACGGTATTTTAAGTCTCTTTTTTTATTCAACACACCCAGGCCGGAGCAGGGAAGGTCCGCAACCAGAACATCCGCCTTTTCGACAGAGTCCGCATCCGGCACGGTTGCGTCCATGCAGACTGCTTTTATATTCCGCGCGCCGGTCCTCTCTATATTGTCCTGGATTAAACCTGTTTTATATTCTGTAAGATCTCTGGCCTCCACCATGCCGGTTCCTTTCATCAGTTCTGAAAGGTGCAGGCTTTTGCCCCCCGGCGCGGCACATACGTCGATACAGTAATCACCCGGCTTCGGCGCCGCCAGCAGAGCCGCCTTCATGGAACTTACATCCTGCACCTGATAAAGTCCCTCCCGAAAAGAAGGCAGCGCCCGAAGATAATCATAGTTCTCCAAAAACAGCCCGCATGGAACGCCTTCTATCTCCCGGGCATGCACGCCTTCTTCTTCCAGGCGCCGTATCAGTTCCTCTTTCGTCGTCTTTAAAAAATTGACCCGAACGGCCGTCTGTCTTTCTTCAAACTGACTCTCAAGCATCCGGACAGCCACATCTTCCCCGTATTCTTCCGTCCACTGTCTGACAATCCAGGCCGGTGTAGAATACCGGACGGACAGATCCGGCAGAGGAATCGCATGCACGTTCCTTGCCAGATTTCTAAGCACGCCGTTTACAAAGCCTTTCAGATTTCCAAAGCCCTTTTTCCCCGCCAGCTTTACGGCCTCATTGCAGACGGCCGCATCCGGCACGCGGTCCATGTATTTTAACTGATAGGCCGACATCCTGAGAATATTCAGAATCACCGGCTTCATCTTATGAACCGGCACTTTGGAAAACCGGCCGATCAGATAATCAAGCTCCAGCAGACGCTCTACGGTTCCCTCTGTCAGGCGGGTCAAAAATGCCCGCTCCTGCTTGCTTAAATACTGGTATTTTTCCAGCGCGCCCCGAAGAGCCACATGACTGTATTCTTTCTGTGAAGTGATCTCCAAAAGCAGTTCCAGCGCAAGTAATCTGACATTTACCTGATTTTCAGTCACGTCTGCGTCCTCCGAATAAAAGTACCAGCCGCAGAAGCGACAAAATCGACGCGGCTGCGGCCGCCACATAGGTCATGGCGGCTGCAGACAATACTTTCTTCGTATAGCCCAGTTCCGTGTCGGAAAGCATGCGGGTATTCCCTAAAATAGTAACCGCCCTGGCGGACGCGTTAAATTCCACCGGAAGTGTGACAAGCTGAAACAATGTTCCCAGCGCGAAACATAAAAGCCCCACCTGAACCAGTGTGTAAGAACTGCCAAAGAAAAGTCCCAGCAGAATAACAGGAAACGCTGCTTTCGTCCCGATATTCGCCACAGGAACCAGCGAGTTACGGATCCTTAAAGGCGCATATGACCGGTTGTCCTGGATGGCATGGCCGCACTCATGCGCCGCTACCCCGATCGCCGCCACGGAAGAAGAGCCGTAAACGGTATCGGACAAACGAAGTACTTTGCTTCGGGGATCATAGTGGTCTGTCAGATTTCCGCCGATATGCTCTATTCGCACGTCATAAATCCCGGAACCGTTTAAAATCTTCTGCGCCGCCTGCGCGCCTGTCAGTCCGGAGTAACTTCTTACTTTGGCATACTTTTTATAAGTTGTATTTACTTTTGCCGACGCCCACATGGACAAAAGAGCGCCGATGATTACCAGAATATAGGTTGCGTCATAAAAAAACATACTAACTCTCCTGATTACAGTTTTATGGTCATCCTAAGATCGTGCCTTCTTTTACCGGAAATCCTCTGAGGAACGCGCCTGTCTCCATCCGCCTGCGCCCTTCCAGCTGCAGTTCTCTGACGGCCAGAACGCCGTCCCCTGTCTGCACGGTCAGTAAATCTTTTGTCACAGTCAGTATCTCACCACAGACTCCTTTTGATGCACCGGACGGGCATACTTCACAATCCCATATTTTCAGACTCTTTTTATAAAGGCCCGTATAAGCGCTGGGCCATGGATTTAAGCCCCGCACCAGGCGCTCAATGGACGCCGCGTCTTTTGTCCAGTCAATTTTACCCATCTCCCTGGTCAGCATGGACGCATAAGCAGTGGGAGATTCTCCCTGTTTCTCGGGGCGCAGAGTTCCCGCTTCCAGTCCCGCCAGCGTCTCAACGCAAAGCTTTGCGCCTGCCTGGCTTAACTTATCGAACAGACTGCCGCCTGTCTCCTTTGGATCCAGGGGAACAACCGTCTTAAGAAGCATATCCCCGGTATCCAGACCTTCGTCCATCTGCATGGCCGTCACGCCGGACTCTTTTTCACCGTCTATGACTGCCCACTGAATCGGAGCCGCCCCACGGTATTTAGGAAGCAGCGAAGCATGAATATTAATACAGCCGTATTTTTTCATAGTCAAAATCTTTTTGGGAAGCAGCTGCCCAAAGGCCACCACCACAATCACGTCCGCATTGATGCTTTCCAGGTACTGCACAGCCGCGTCCTCTCTGATCTTCGGCGGCTGATAGACAGGAAGCCCGTGTGCCATGGCCGCTTCCGCCACCGGCGAATGCAGCCTGGAATGTCCTCTTCCCCCCCGCTTGTCCGGCTGGGTCACCACAAGCGTGATTGTATGCCCTGCCTGCATCAGCGCTTCTAATGTTCCTGCCGCGAAATCCGGCGTACCCATGAATATGACATTCATATACGATTATTCCTCCTCGTCATCATAGACTACGTCATGCAGTTCTCCTTCTACCAGGTCCACATAGAGTTTGCCTTCCAGATGGTCACACTCATGAATGATGGCACGAGCCAGAAGTTCCGTTCCTTCCGCCTCGTACTGCTGCCCGTCCTCATCCATATAGCGGACGACCACTTCATTGGGCCTTGTAACCTGTCCGGCTTTGTTAGGCACGCTTAAGCATCCCTCATCATCCGTCTGGGTACCTGCCGTACGCACAATCCTGGGATTGATCATAACCAGAGGCCCGTCCCCTACATCAACCACCACAACCCTTTTCAATACGCCCACCTGCACAGCTGCCAGTCCCACACCGTTGGCTTCATACATGGTTTCCAGCATATCATCAATCAGTTGGTGGATTTTGGGCGTCACTTCTTTTACCTCTTTGCTTATCTTGCGAAGGATCGGATCTCCTTCCAGTCTTATGTTACGAATTGCCATCTCTAAATTGCCTCCTTAAAATGCATTCAATGGGTTAAAATCGAACTGCACAGTCACTTTCTGCCATACGGGGTCTTTTTCCATCATATTTTCCAGTTTTTCTTTCAGTTCTGTCAACACATCGGATTGCTTATGTTTCAGATAAATCACCTTGCGGTATATGTCTTTTTTCTTCGTCAGCATGGCGTCGGCAGGACCTACCATGGTTACGCCTTCTGTCTTCAGAGACAGAATATACGCCCCCAGTGACCGGGTCTGTTTTCCTAACAGTTCCTCCTGAGGGCAGGACAGATAGATGCCTAACATAACGTAGGCCGGCGGATATTCCATCAGATTCCGGTAAAGTATCTCCTGGCTGTAAAATCTCTCATAATCCTGCCCTGCCGCAGTCCGTATGCTGTAATGATCCGGCATATAAGTCTGGATCACTGCTTCTCCCGCAGTCTCCCCTCTTCCGGCTCTGCCCACTGCCTGGGTCAGAATCTGAAACGTCCGCTCGGCGGCACGGTAGTCGTTGGCATATAAAGAAATATCCGCCGCCAGCACACCCACCAGGGTCACGTTGGGAAAATCATGTCCTTTGACGATCATCTGCGTCCCCACCAGCACGTCCGCTTCTCCTCTGCCAAAAGCCGTAAGGATTCGTTCATAGCTGTCTTTTGTCCGGGTCGTGTCATAATCCATCCGAAGCACCTTTGCCTGTGGAAACAGTTTGCTTACTTCTTTCTCAATCTGCTGGGTGCCCGCCCGAAACCCTGAGATATAACGGGAATTGCAGGACGGGCAGGTACCCGGCATGGGAATCTCATAGCCGCAGTAATGGCATTTCAGCCTGCCGTCATTATGAAGAGACAAAGTCACGTCACAATGGGGACATCGGATAGCCTCCCCGCAGGAACGGCAGGATACAAATCCTGAAAGTCCTCTGCGGTTTAAAAACAGCATGATCTGCTGCCGGCTTTTAAGCCGCTCGTTCATGGCCTGCTGCAGTTTTCTGCTGAATATGCTCCGGTTACCCTCTTTTAATTCCGCGCGCAGATCAACGATACTGACATCCGGCATCACGGCATTCCCGGTCCGTCCGGTCAGCCGGTAAAAACCGTAGGTTCCCGTCTGTGCCAGATAATAGCTTTCCAAAGAAGGAGTCGCGCTTCCAAGAATCACCGCCGCACCGCACATCTTCGCCCGGAAAACAGCCGCGTCCCTGGCATGATACCGCGGTACATTCTCGCTTTTGTAAGAGCTTTCATGCTCTTCATCCAGAATAATGATCCCCAACCGGGAAAACGGTATAAAGAGAGCCGACCTGGGGCCAATGATCACATCGAGCTTTCCCTCTCTGGCTCTGACATACTGGTCATATCGTTCCCCGTCCGACAGACGGGAATGCATAACGGACACCCGGTTCCCGAAGCGTTCATGAAAGCGCATGACTGTCTGAACCGTCAGAGCGATCTCAGGAATCAGGACGATCGCCTGCTTCCCGTCCGCAATCACCCGGGCAATCAGTTCCATATAGACTTCTGTCTTGCCGCTTCCGGTCACTCCGTGCAGCAGGTATGTCTTACGGATGCCTTCGGCGTATTCCGCCCAGATCCCTTCCACTGCCTGTATCTGTTCCTGATTCAAAAGGACAGACCGCTCTTTTTTCTCAAAATGCCCCTCAAACGGATTTCTGTAAATTGTCTTTTCTTCTGTGCGGATCATTCCGTCTTCTTCAAACCGTTTCATTACAGAAGGCGTAATCTTAAGCTTTTCTTTCAGCGTTTTATAATCCAGCACCTTATGGTCCAGAAGCGCGGATAAAAGCCTGGCCTTTGCACGGTAATTTTTCTTTAAATATTCATCCAGCAGCTTTTTTCCTTCTTCTTCCTCAAGCAGAAGGACTGCCTGGCGATCTACGACCTGGCGTGTCTTCTGTTTGACCGGAAGCACGGTTTTCAGTGCCTGGTTCATGGTGGAACCGCAGGTCTTACGCATCCATGCCGCCAGCGCGATCAGCTGGGATTCCGCCTGCACGCTGCCTGTTACGATTCCTGTTACCTCTTTCATTTTCTCCGGCGGGTAATCTGCCGTATCTGAAAATCCGACCACATACCCTTTCATCGGACGGTTGCCCATGCCAAAGGGAATATTTACCTGCATCCCCGTCTGAAGCCGGTCTTTTAAGCTTTCAGGTACTTTATACTGAAATATCTTATCCAGCTTTCCGCTGGAAATATCCACGATGACATTGACAAATCTCATCTGTTCTCAGCCTTCTTCCAAGATCTCCTGTATCAGAACTCTTTCATCCATGGGATACTTTTTCCCTTTGATCTCCTGATAATCTTCATGTCCTTTTCCCGCCAGAACAATCACGTCGCCTTTCTGTCCGTGGCGGATGGCGTAGCGGATCGCTTCTTTACGGTCACAGATCTCCACATACTTTCCGTTTGTCCTGCCAATCCCCGTCTTAATATCGTCAATGATCGCCTGGGGCTCCTCAAATCTGGGGTTATCCGACGTAATAATCGTCAGATCTGCCAGACGGCCGGACACTTCTCCCATCTCATACCGGCGCAGTTTGGAACGGTTGCCCCCGCAGCCGAATACACATACAAGCCGCTCGGGATGATATTCCTTTAACGTATTTAAAAGGCTTTCCAGGCTCATGGCGTTGTGGGCATAATCGATCATCAGCGTGAAATCGTCGGATACTTTGATCATCTCTATGCGCCCCCTGGTTTTGACTGTTTTCAGTGCTTCTTTTAAATCATCCTCCGATACTTCAAAATGTCTGCACACGGCGATGGCCGTCAGAGAGTTATAGACGCTGAACACGCCCGGCACGTCAATTTCCGCATCCATGGAAATTTTCCCGGACACATGATATTTAACGCCCAGATATCCGGGTCTTCGGATCAGCTCCATATGGGAGGCGCGGTAATCCGCCTTTTCGGAAAAACCGATGGTTTCCAGTCTGCATGTATGTCCTGAGAGAACCGTGTCAAAATGCTCGTCGTCCGCATTGGCAATACCCAGCTTACACTGCCGGAACAGCAGGCTTTTGCAGGACGCGTACTCCTCAAAACTGGCGTGTTCATTCGGCCCTATATGATCCGGGGCAAGATTCGTAAAGATGCCGATTTCAAAAGGAATACCTGCCGTCCTGTGCATCATAAGCCCCTGCGAAGATACTTCCATCACGCAGATCTGGCAGCCTGCCTCCACCATCCAGGAGAAATACTCCTGAATCAGATAGGATTCGGGTGTAGTATTATCGGCAGGAATATGTCTGTCCCCGATGATTGTCTCGATCGTCCCAATCAGGCCGACTTTATAACCTGCATGCTCCAGGATGCCTTTGATCATAAACGTGGTGGTCGTCTTGCCTTTGGTACCGGTAATGCCGATCACTTTCATCTTTTCTGCCGGATGGTCAAAATAAGCGGCCGAGATCAAAGACAGCGCCTGACGCGTATCAGGCACCAGTATAAGCGTCACCTGCGGCGGCACTTTGACCTTTTTCTGTGCCACGATGACTTTGGCTCCTTTTGCCGCGATCTCATCCACATGCTCATGGCTGTCATAAACCGCCCCTTTGATGCAGACGAACATGCAGTCCCTGGTAACCTTTCTGGAATCATAAACAAGGTCGGTGATCCCGCCTTCCGTCGTTCCGTTCATAACCTCATATTTCAGATCTTTCAGCAACTTTATAATTAATTTCATAAACAACCTCCTGTTTGAAGTTCCGCTGACAGAACCACGATTCTATCCAGTATAGCATATTTGTGCGGCTCTTGCAATTTCCCCTTTCTACTACTATAATATTAAAATAATCAAAAAATACTACACCGGGGGCAAATATCCGCATCCGCCCCCGGCAGAATCGAGGAATATGCATGAACAAGAAAAAAATCGTCGTCGCTCTTGGACATAAAGCGCTGGGAACTACGTTTCCCGAGCAGCAGACAGCCGTCAAATCCGCCGCCAAAGCGGTCGCGGATCTGGTGGAAGCAGGCTGTCAGGTCGTTATCTCCCACAGCAATGCGCCTCAGGTTGGCATGATCCATACCGCCATGAACGAATTCGGCAAACAGCACCCTGACTATACATTCGCGCCTATGTCTGTCTGTTCGGCCATGAGTCAGGGATATATCGGATATGACCTTCAAAACGCCATACGGGAAGAACTGCTTGGACGCGGTCTTTGTCAGCCTGTCACGACCATCCTGACCCAGGTCATCGTCAATCCCTATGATGATTCTTTTTATAAACCGGTAAAAGTCATCGGACGGGTAATGACAAAAGAGGAAGCGGAAGCAGAAGAAAAGAAAGGCAACTATGTAACGCAGACAGACGGCGGCTACCGCCGCATCGTTTCCGCGCCAAAACCGGAAGACATTGTAGAGATCGACGCGATCCGCATTCTGTCGGACGCGGGACAGGTCGTCATCGCCTGCGGCGGCGGCGGGATTCCCGTCCTGAAACAGGGTAAACGCTTAAAAGGCGCCAGCGCCGTCATCGAGAAGGATCTGGCCAGCGGCAAACTGGCGGAGCTTCTGGACGCGGATATGCTCCTGCTTCTGACCGGAGAAGAAAAGCTGTATCTGAACTACGGAAAAGAAGACTGCCGGCCTCTGGATACCATCAGCGTGGATAAGGCGCGCGCTTATATTGCGGAAGGACAGTTCGACGAAACTTCCGTACTTCCCAAAGTAGTCGCGGCCGTCTCTTTTGTATCGGGAAAAGCCGGACGGGTAACCGTCATCGCGGACCTGGACGACGCCAGAGAAGCGCTTCAGGAAAAAGCAGGAACCGTTATCAAATAATGGTTCTGTACTTTTAAAAACAAATGTACGCCCCGTCTATGACGGCATAGTACAGGCTGTCCTTTTCCTCCACCGCCGCCTGGCCGCTGGTAGCTTCGGTCACCGCTTTTATGATCTCCTGCACCCGGGCGGCGGGAACGAGGACGGTAAACCGCACCTGGTCCGTATACTCGGCATCCATCATGGGAATTTCTTTTGAGCCGAACAGGTAGTTAAGCTTTCCGATTCCGTTATAATCTGTCCCGACAATCAGACGCGTCCCCCAATATTTGGTAATCATGCGGCTGTTTTTCAGGCCTTCCTGGACGGCCGAAGAATACGCCCGCACCAGGCCGCCGGTTCCAAGAAGCGTGCCTCCGAAATATCGGGTAACTACGACTGCCGTATTGGTAAGGCCTGTTTTGGACAGCACGTCCAGCATAGGGCGGCCCGCAGTCAAGGAAGGCTCCCCGTCGTCGCTGCAGCGCATGGTTTCCTGACGCTCACCTAAAATATAAGCAAAACAGTTGTGTCTGGCGTCCCAGTATTTTTTCTTCATCTCTTCGATAAAAGCCAGGGCCTCTTCCTCCGTCTCTGCCGGACGGACAGTCGCGATAAATCTGGATTTTTTCTCTGTAATTTCACCGACGCCGCCTTCATAGACGGTCTTGTATTGTTCTGTCATAGTCTCTCCTGTTTTTTACAGTTCCCTCAAAAATCGTGAGGGCTCCAGTTCATGGCTGAACTGTTTCTTCGCGTAACAGATGGTCAGTTCCTCTTTGGCACGGGTCATGGCCACATAGAACATACGCCGCTCTTCTTCCAGATCCGCGTCAAGAACCGCTTTTTTATAAGGAATAATCCCTTCTGCCGCGTCCAGAATAAACACTTGTTTATATTCCAGCCCTTTGCTGCTGTGCATGGTCGTAAGCTGGACGCTGTCCTGTATTTCCCGCTGTTTACGGCGCATATGTTCCATCTCTTCTTTGTATTTTTCTATGTATATGAACCACTCATCATAACTCCCGAAAGATCTCGCGCTCTCCTGCAGCTCGTTGGCCGTATCAAACAGTTCACTCTCGTCCATTCTGCGAAACCGGGCATATTCTCTCAGGTAATCGTCATATCCTATGACGTTTCGTATGTAACTGACTGCCGCGAAAGGCCCCATTCTGCCCAGCATCTTCAGATCGTACTGCAGCCTTTCCACCTTATCACACACATAATTTTTATCCTCATAATACATGAAAATATGCTCCCAGGATATGGTTTCTTCATAAAGACACTCCCGGTTCATATACCGTTTGGGACGGTTTAAAATGGGCAGCAGGTCTTTCCTTAAGCCGGATCCCTTCGCCAGCCGGATATAGCAGAACAGGTCTCTGGCAATCCAGTGTTCGTACAGGTTGGGCAGGCTGTCCTTTACCTGGAAAGGAATATTATATTCCATCAGCTTCTGAATCAGCATACGGGGCTGGGTGTTGGTTCTGTAAATAACCGCAGTATCCGACCAGTTTCCCCCCTGTTTTCTGTGTCGGTCCAGTTCTTTTAAAATATACTGGCACTCCTGCTGCTGATCCGGAAAAGTAAGCGTCCTGACCGGCTTTCCTTCCCCTCTGCAGGCACGGATCTCTTTTTGAAAACGCACCTGATTCTTCTGTATAACCTTCCCCGCCGCTTCCACGATCTGAACCGTGGAACGGAAATTTTCATTCAGCACCACTTTTTGGCAGGCAGGATAGTCTTTGGGAAAGTTCAGCATGATTTCCGGCTTTGCGCCCCGAAAGCGATAGATGGACTGGTCATCGTCCCCTACAATAAACAGATTATTTTCCGGCGCTGCCAGAAGCTTCAGGATATCGTACTGGATCTGATTGATATCCTGAAACTCGTCCACCAGAATATACTGATATTTTTTCTGCCACGCCGACAGAATATCCGGGCGTCTGGTCAAAAGCTCCAGTGTATAGACGAGCATATCGTCAAAATCCAGCTGGCGGGCCCTGCGCTTCTTTTCTTCATATTCCTGATAGATACTCCGAAACTGCTCTTCGGAACAGTTCTTTGGAAAATAATGTTCCAGCGAAATCCGCTCGTTTTTTACCAGGCTGATCTCGGAGGCAACAGACGTTAAAAACTCATTCTCATCTTCCGGCTCTAAATGTTGACGGGCAACGGCTTCTTTCAGATATTGACGGCCCGTCTCCTCCCGCAGGATATTGGACACGGTAAACCCATAGGCAAGCTTCAGTATCCCGAAAAAAATGCTGTGGAAGGTCCCAAAAGACACCGCCGTCCCTGCCCCCTGCATAAGACGCAAAAAACGCTCCTTCATCTCTGTGGCAGCCGCCTTGGTGAACGTAATCACCAGGATCGAAGACGGGGAAATCTTACAGTCCTGCACCAGATATTGTACTCTTCTTGTCACTACGGTGGTCTTACCCGAACCCGGGCCTGCGAGAACCATCAGCGGCCCGTCCTTATGACGGACCGCCATGCTCTGTGATTTTGTATAAGAACTCATAGATCAGCTTAACTTTTCAATGGCTTTTTTGATGCGGGCAACGGATTCTTCTTTTCCGATGATCTCCAGAATCTCCGTAGCTCCGCAGGGTGTCATCTGTTTCCCGGAAGCGGCCGTGCGGATGGGCCACATCACATATCCGTTTTTGTAACCTTTTTCCGCCACATAAGCGCTCAGCATCCCGTACAGGGCATCGTTGCTGTAATCCTCCTGGGCTTCCAGAAGCGGCAGCACTTCTTTTAAGACAGCCAGGGATGTCTCCGCGCTGGTCTTCATCTTTTTATGCGTATACATGGATACGTCGTATTCCGGCACTTCTTCAAAGAAATCGATCAGCTCCCTGATATCCGGAAAGATCTCGATCCGTGTCTTTACCATCCGGGCGATCTTACGGAAATCATACTCTTTGGTGATCACTTCTTTCATGATCGGAAGCGCTTTTTCATAAAAGGCTTCAAAATCCATGGCTTTGATATATTCGCCGTTCATCCACTTTAATTTCCCATAATCAAAGACAGCTGGAGATTTGCTCATATGATGATAATCAAATTTCTCTACCAGTTCTTCCAGAGAAGCGATCTCCTGGTTATCCTCCGGCGACCAGCCAAGAAGCGCCACAAAGTTCACGACCGCCTCGGTCAGAAAGCCCTGATCGATCAGATCTTCATAAGAAGAATGTCCGCACCGTTTACTGAGCTTTTTATGGTTTTCGTCGGTGATCAGAGGACAATGTACATAGACCGGCACTTCCCATCCGAACGCCTCATACAGGCGGTTGTATTTGGGCGAGGAAGAAAGATACTCATTGCCACGCACCACATGGGTGATGCCCATCAGATGGTCGTCCACCACATTGGCAAAGTTATAGGTAGGATAACCGTCGGATTTGATCAGGACCATATCGTCCAGCTCCGCATTGTCTACCGTGATATCACCGTAGATCGCGTCATGGAACGTGGTGGTGCCGGACTGGGGATTGTTCTGGCGGATTACATAGGGTACGCCTGAGGCCAGTTTTTCCTCCACTTCTTCTTTGGACAGATGCAGGCAGTGCTTGTCATAAATACTGATTTCTTTACCTGCCACTACCTGCTTTAAGCTTTCCAGGCGCTCTTTATCGCAGAAGCAATAGTAGGCCTCGCCTTTTTCAATCAGCTCCTTGGCGTACTTAAGATAGATACCGGACGCCTGGCGTTCGCTCTGTACATAGGGTCCCACACCACCGTCTTTATCCGGCCCCTCGTCATGCACCAGGCCGGTCTTCTGAAGCGTACGGTAAATAATGTCCACCGCTCCTTCCACCAGACGTTCCTGGTCCGTATCCTCTATGCGGAGCAGAAAATCTCCGCCCTCATGTTTTGCGATCAAATATGCATACAGCGCCGTGCGAAGATTTCCCACATGCATCCGTCCTGTGGGACTCGGCGCGAATCTCGTCCGTACTTTTCCCATAATGATTGTCTCCTTTATGTTCAGATCTGAAATTTATATAAAATGTCCAAATTGCGACAACCCGATTATATACGATTATGTATACTTTTACAAGCGGCAATTTTAAAGCCGGCTTCTTGTATTATGCGAAAAAATCAGTTATAATTTTTCTGATCAATACAGCAGGAGGCGTTATATGAAAAGGAGATGCAGGTTAAAACATGCTTTTGCAAGAAAAAGCCTGGCAGTCATCCTTGCGGCTGTGCTGGCAATACCTGTTCCCGGCCTGGAGCGGGCATCTGTGGCATACGCCGCGGAGATGACAGAGGAGGCTGCGCCTGAGGAAACCGAAACCGGCGCAGACGTACAGGCCTCATCCGCCGACATACAGGCGTGGACTGACATGCTTGGTCCGGACGGCATTGAGGTGAACGACAATCAAATAACCCTGTTGGAGGACAAGTCCATATCCGGCAATCTTTCTGTCACAGAGACACTGATTCTGGATTTAAACGGGTTTAAACTGTCCGGCACGGCGGCATCTGCAAACGACAATATGATCACCGTATCCGGCAGCCTGGAACTGTCGGGAACAGGCAGTTTACTGTTTACCGGAGGAGATAATGTCGTCAGGGTGGAGGCATCGGGAACAGTTGTGAACCGCGGGACAGATATCCATAGCGAAAGCTGCAACAGAGGTGTGTTCTGTGCCGGCAAGTTTGTGCTGTTAGACGGATGCATATCAGAAAACAGTTCCTCTGCCAACGGCGCCGGAATTGTCGTGCATGGCAGCAGCGGTTATCTGGATATGTCCGGAGGCAGGATATCCGAAAATAAAACAGGCGGTTCCGGTGGCGGACTCAGGATACAATCCGGCGCTTCGGCGGATATACACGGCAATGCCCTGATCACCGGCAACAGTGCCGATACGGCCGGCGGCGGCATTCATGTACTCAACGCAACATGCCATATTTATGAAAACGCGGTTGTATCCGAAAATTTGTCCGCAATGGGCGGCGGCATCTATGTCGAGGGCACATCAACACTCGATCTAAGCGGCAGCTGCCAGATCATCAATAACCGCAGAGAACAGATCGAACAATCCGGGAGTGCAACAATAAATATTTCGAAAACTGAAAATGATCATGTAATGATAGGAATTACAGAAAAGACACTGCAGGATTTGATTAACGAAACATCTCCGGACGGAACGCTGGTTCTTACCCGGAATTTTCCTGAACAGGAAAGCGTAACCATCAATAAAAATATAACGATCACGGAAATCAATTTTCAATCAT
>DKVI01000015.1 GCA_002491115.1 Lachnospiraceae bacterium UBA7182
AGCCAAGCTGAGCCACACCCCGCTCCGGGCATCCTCTGACGGACACATCTTGTATTATATAAGATGCAGCAGAAAATGTCAACAAATTTTTTGCAATTTTCAAAAGAAACTTCCTACCCCGGTTCTCAAATAACAGATCGTATAGTGGGCCGTCCCTTCCCGGTCAAGCTCCATAACGATATAGCTGGGTTTACGCCCTTCCTGCCTGGGAAGACTTAAGCTGCCCGGATTCAGGATCGTCACACCGTCCTCCCGGTCTATACAGGGCATATGCGTGTGCCCATACATCACGATATCCACGCCCCTGTTATAAGCTTCTTCTCTCAGGCGCTCATGGCCTCTGCCTACATAATAATAGTGTCCATGCGTGAGAAATGCTTTATACTTTCCGATGCGAATAATCGCCTCTCCGGGCAGATCACTGTAATAATCGTTATTGCCGGCCACCATAGTCACAGGCGCCTGCGCTAACGCACAGATATATTCTTCCCCGCCTTCCACATCCCCCAGATGAATTAAATGATCGACCCGGCCAATCTTTTTCAGCACTTTTTTCAGATTTTCTTCCCGTCCATGGGTGTCGCTCACAATCAGAATCTTCATCAGATATACTTTTTCAACTCCTCTTTCATCAGCCGAAGCGCCTTGCCCCTGTGACTGATTTTATTCTTTTCCTCAGGTGCAAGCTCTCCTGAATAGCACCGGTATTCCGGCAGATAGAAAATCGGGTCATAGCCGAATCCGTTCTCGCCCCTCTCTTCATATCCGATCTGTCCTTCCATCGTCCCCCGGGTCGTAATCACAGTTCCGTCCGGCAGCGCCAATGCGATGACACAGACGAATCTTGCGCTGCGCTCATCCCCTGTTTTTCCCTCCAGACGGTCTATGATGCTTTGATTCTTTATTTTATAGGAAGTGTCATAACCCATATATCTGGCAGAATAGATGCCTGGCTCTTTATTCATCGCGTCCACCTCCAGCCCGGAATCGTCCGCTAAAACTGCCTCTTTAGTCAGTTCCATAAACTTCCTGGCCTTGATAACGGCGTTTTCCTCGAAAGTCGATCCGTTTTCTTCTACATCCGCCTGAACACCCGCCTCTTTCAGAGATAGGACCTGTATTTTTGTATCCGCCAGAATCATCCGGATTTCCTTCATTTTTCCTTCGTTGCCGGTGGCAAATATTATCTTTTTGATCTTCATGGCGCCTCCTGTTAAAATTGTCGGTTCCTTTTCGGTGGTTTCGGCCCTGCAAACTGGTAGTAATAAGTCTTTAACATTCCATTGTAAAGCTTTCGATTCTTGTCAGCTTTTCTACCGATATATTTTTCCGTATCCTCATAGCTGGTAATCAAATACATGGACCAGTCCTGCAGCGCACGAAACCGCTCTCCCAGCGTGCCGTACAACCCGGGAAGGTCCTTTTTCTCCTCTAAACGCTCCCCATAGGGCGGATTACTGATAATAAAGCCATATCTGCCGGAATGGCTCAAAGCGCCGACCGGACGCTGCTGGAAATGAATCAGATGGTCCACACCCGCCGTATAGGCATTTTTCCTCGCTGCGGCTATAATATCTCCGTCTATATCATAACCCTGGATATCTGCGGAAATCTGGTCGTCAATCAGATCATTAGCCTCCTCAATCGCCTGATACCAGCATTTGCGTCTGATCAGATTCGTCCACTTCTCCGCTGTAAAAGTACGGTTCATGCCAGGAGCCATATGCGCGGCAATCATAGCGGCCTCTATTGGAAACGTACCGCTCCCGCAGAAAGGATCTACCAGGATTCGATCCTGTTTCCATGGAGTGAGAAGGATCAAAGCCGCCGCCAGCGTCTCTTTAATAGGCGCTTTACCGACCATTGTGCGGTAACCTCTTTTATGTAGAGACAGGCCGGTGGTGTCCAGGCATACTGTCGCTTCATCTTTCATTAAGGAAATACGCACAGGATACTCGACACCTGTCTCCGGAAACCATTCAATACGGTATGCTTTCTTCAGTCGTTCCACCATCGCTTTTTTTACAATAGACTGGATATCCGAAGGACTGAACAGTCTGCTCTTAACGGAGGATGCTTTTGTTACCCAAAATTTCCCGTCTGCGGGTATATATTTTTCCCATGGAAGCGCCTTGACTCCTTCAAAAAGCTCATCAAATGTAATTGCCTTTATTTTTCCGACTTTCAACAAAATGCGTTCCGCTGTACGCAAAAAGATATTGGCTCTGCAAAGAATATCTTCCTCTCCACAGAACGTAATCCTTCCGTCTTCCACCTGAACAATCTCATAGCCCAAGTCCAGTATCTCTCTTTTCAGAACTGCTTCCAGGCCAAAATGGCAGGGGGCTATCAATTCTATTTTGCTCATCTGTAACCCTCTCTCGTGCTTTACAATCTAACCTCTATCTTATCCGTCAAATCACCTTCTGTCAATCATTTCTGTCTGAAATCACGCTCTAAATACCGTCCCCTGTAAGCCTGGATGCCTCCCACTACCGAAATGGCGCGGTATCCATGCTCTACAAGCTCTCTGGCTGCCTGCATGCTCAGACCGCCTCTGTCGCAGTAAAGAATCGGAACCGTATGACCAAGTCCCTGAATCCTTTGGAGTAAATATTCATGGGGGATACATACAGCGCCCCGAATATGCATCCTGCGATAGTCTGCAGGCTCTCTTACGTCAATCAGCAGATATCTTTTATCATTTAAATAACGGTCAATCTCTCTTGCAGCGATTGTTTCAATATCCGGCATGGACTTTTCCTTTCTTACTTTATTAGATAGTATATGCGTTTTGGAGTCGCCATGCGAATCCAAAAAGGGACGCAGCCGACGCTGCGCCCCCATCCGGTCTTCTCTTAGTAATTGCTGTTCTCAGACTTCTCATTCTTGGAAGAAGAGTTGCTGCTCTTGGAGCTGCTGCTCTTAGAACTGTTGTTGGAGCTGTTGTTGGAATTGTTTGTGTTTGTAGTGTTGGTTGAATTATTTGTGTTGTTAGAACTCATGGTGTATTTACCTCCTGTAATGTTATTTACAGGAGTAGTATGCTGTTTCATATGAAAAATTATACCTGCTTTTCTCTAAAATTTAAAAAAAATTCCAACAGGCATAATAAAACCATCTGTCAGACACAGATGGTTTTATCAGCGTGCGCGAGAAGATTCGAACTCCCGACCTTCTGATCCGTAGTCAGACGCTCTATCCAGCTGAGC
>DKVI01000008.1 GCA_002491115.1 Lachnospiraceae bacterium UBA7182
AGTGGCTTAATCAGCAGGCACTACTTATATTATGCCATGATATAAAAATATATGCAAGAAAAATTGAATTCACCACTTGACAATGTGGCCGCTTGCTGATGGTGCGGGGTATAAGTGATTCAGTTCGTAAATGATGCCACTTGCTATACACAGGTGGGATATATACCGAACCCCAAATGGAATCCTCGAAAGAAACCAAAAATCTATTGTTTTATGTAATGCGCGCCTGCTGCCAGAATCACCGCATTCGGCTTCAATTCCTCCAGACTCCCGATATTGCTTTTTATTTTGTTCAAAACCCATAGACTTTTTGCTCGGAATTAGATACACTGTTCATACAAAACCATTTGAATTGTAATTAAAAAGTAGTTGTAGAGGAAGGGATACATCCTTTATGACTTACTCAGATGCTGTCATTTTAAGACTTACAAAGTTATGTGAGGAACAACATATTACCATTAATAAATTGGCCACGCTATCCGGCATCACACAGTCTACAGTTGAAAATATCATGTCTGGCAAAACAAAAAACCCCAAGCTTAAAACATTGCATAAATTAGCAATTGGCTTAGGGTTGACTGTATCCGAATTACTGGATTTTCCCGAAATGAATGAAACTATATTTGAAGACGAATAAAATGCTTTTGTTCCTATCTTTCAGAATATTGTTTGTACAATTAATACCATGAATGTTCCATCAAATTCTCTCAATGATCATCTTCTGAGTGACAGCAGCCACGCCATAATGTGAATCGCCTGCTGAAATTCACCCTCTGTTATCAATTCTTCTATTTTCCGCGCCGGAAGCCTGATTACATTCAAAAACTCCGTCTCATCCAGGGTCTGTCCCGACACCTTACGGCAATTCCCTGCCATAAAGATGTGGGCATAATTATCAGCTATCGTTGCGTTAGAAGGAACCGTCAGCAGGTGCTTCCATTCATCAGACGTATACCCTGTTTCCTCCAACAGCTCCCGTTTTGCCGCCGCAAGCGCGTCTTCCGCGGATACATCCTTTGCGTTTCCGTATTCTTTGCCGTCTTTCCGTTCGATCCCTCCGGCCGGAAATTCCGTTGTTACCTGTTTAATGCCCTGTCTGAACTGCCTGACACAGAGGTAATTCCCATCTGTATCTGAAGCCACAACCACAACATAATCCCTGCGGCTGTAGCTGTAGAAAGGCTCAAATACGCTTCCGTCCGGAAAACGCCAGGATGACCTGCGAAAATCTATCCATTCATCCCGGATGATATGTTCCGTATGTACTTCCTCCCAGGCAAGAGGGTCTTTTAGCTCTGAATGCTGTAATGGTTCTGTCTTTGAGGAAGTCTTCTCATCATCCACATAATCAAAACCGTGGTCCTCACACCATTCTTTTGCGTCACAAGTAAGCTTTAATGAAACCGTAATGTTCTTTTTCTCTGTCATTTAAATTTCAACTCCTGTTCCACACTATCTGCCCTGTTTTTTCGTCTATCAATTTACAGAAATCCGACACCAGGAATGAATAACCGGAAGTGTAATCATAGAATAGTAAGTGCCTTCATCAGTTTAGAAAAAATTCTCCTGTCCAACATAAGCCAGAACTTTATTACATAATTTACGACTTAACCTGATATCGTTCTCAAGCAATATCTCCAATATTTTTCGTATTTCTTCCGCCGTGATAACGCCCTCATCAAAAGCCTGCATCAAAACACCCATTGTTCCTACATGTTTAACAGACATTTTCCTTGCTACGCCTCTGCCCTTTCGCTCATCTATAAGAAGCAAATCCGCTTGCCTTTCCCCATATAAAATTAATGATTCGCTCTCCCCGGCATCCAATCCGGTAACATTTCTCAAAATGTTCACAGACTCCAAATTATGCACTTTTTCAACTGAAAGAAAAGAACAATGTATAATATCTTCCCACTCATCTTCATAATCAGCATTCGCTGTTAACTCATCAAAAACCGCCTCCGGCACCACAACTTTTTGATATAATTTCTCAAGCAATTCCAGTTTCCCAGCTTTTAACAGGGAAATAATCGGTGTTGTGTCTGATATTACAATCATTTTTTAGCATCCACCAGCTTTTTTACCATTTGAATTTCTTCTTCAAATTCTTCATCTGTCATATCTAAATATGGAATTCCCAATCTGCCATACAATTCAATCAGCTCCATTTTTCGCATTCCCAGCAGCTCCGCCGCACGTCCATACGAGATTGTATTATTTGCAATACTTGGATACAGCAAAAGGGCATTTCTCATTACCTCCGTTGTATCATCCATCACATAATCCCTGGCAAGAGACGGGAGTTTTATCTCAATACTTGCCATAGCCATAAAGCCGCTCCTTTCAGTAAACAACCCAACATTTTTTTCTATTATATCATAAAATCTTGAGAGTAAAAAGTTTATATGTTTAAGAAGCCAGTAAATCCTCAAGGATTTCTGACTGATCCTGCATCTCCTGAATTAATCATGTTATGCGTAATTCGGGTTTCTGCCCCATAAATCGAAAAATATTTTTTCGTAAATAATACATCATGGCACCTTCCGACACTTTTCCTTTTGACGGAGTACGTTGATAACGGATTTGTTCCGTACAGAGTTTCGGTAATCAGCAAATTGTAAGTTGTAAAAGTTACTGCTTTATTGTCATACAATAGCCTCTATCAATATTTTATCGCCTATCACAATTTCCCGCACACCTGCTTTTTTGTGTTTATTAAAGTTAAAGCTCAGCATATAGCCTTTATTTTTATGATAATCATCCAAATATTGAACCAACTGCTTCTCGCCACGGCTGTTATATTCGTTGCCGTGCCATATTTTCATTTCAATAATGTACTGTTCTCCACAATAATCCACAATTACATCCGTCCTGCGAAGATCCCGGGTCTGTGCTTCAACATAATAGTTTCCTGTCCCATTGATGATCGGGCGAAGATACAGAAGAAAAAAACGTCTGCCAATATCTTCTATAAAAGAGTCTTCACAGTCTTTGTACAGTTCGTGAAAATGTTCTGTAAATTTTTCAAGAACATGCTTCATATTCAAATGTCCGTCTATAATAAACTGATTTTTATCCATCTGCGAAGCTTTATAAATATCCATGTCCTGCATATCGGCAGCCGAAAGATAAAAATTATATAAGCGAGTTTCAAATATCCGGTTCGCAACCGCTACAGTCCCATTTTGATTTTTAACAAAACCGAGCATCGTCGCCATATCCAATACCGGATCATCCACGTTATAAGCAATACTCGTTCCTGTAAACAGAAGATTTTTCAGCATGGTATTTAGCCCTGGATACTCTCTCAGCTTACCGGTCAATGTGTCAAACAATGGGTTTTTCTCCGACAAAATCGTTCGTTCCGCCTCAAAAAAGCCTTCCTTTGTCCACGCCTCTTTTGTGTTTTCCAAACCGTCTGCCCTGCCTGCTTCTTCGTCTATCAATTTACAGAAATCCGACACCAGGAACGGATAACCGGAAGTGTAGTCATAGATCAGACCTGCCATCTCGTCTGTATTCATCCCTGTATGACAGTCCTTTTCATACTCCGCGAGCATTCCTTGAATATCTTTTTTACTAAAACTCATATCCACTTTAAATTTCGTGGCAATATTCCATGGGCTGTTGACTTTATGATCCTCTTCCGGGCGGATCTTTTGTCTCAGATTCCTGATATCATACACACCTGCCAGAATCACTGAATGAAAAGTAACCGTTCCCACGGCTTCTCTTTCTATATAGTAATTTCTGAGCTGCGCGAGAAAATCGAGAAATACCTGGTTGTTGGACGCGCTGTCCACTTCGTCGATCATCAGCACGACAGGCTTTGACATCTCCTGGCAAAATGACAGCAAAATACGGAACAGGCGGCGCAGATCAAAAACCGGATTACCGGTTTCTTCCATTTCAGACAGTTTTTGAAGTGAAAAATTCCCTTTTAACGCCTGTTTTTCAAAAAGCCCCGCCCCTCTGGCAAAACAGGACGCAAACGCAAGAGAAAACGCATTTTCGTCTCTATAGGAAGCATTCCCCAGCGCCTGAAAATCCAGCCATACCACAAGGTAATCGTCAGCCAACGATTTCGCCAATGCGTTTAAAGTCGTCGTTTTCCCATACTGCCTTGCCCTGTTCATCGTAAAATAAGCGCCTTCATCCACCAACGCCCTAATCTCTTTCAAACGCCCGCTTAAATCAACCATGTAATGCCTGTCCGGAACACAGAGCCCCGTGATATTGAACCTTTTTTTCATCTATGCCTCCATTTCACCTGGGAGTCGGTGTTGTATCTGATATTACAATCATTTTTTAGCACTCACCAGCTTTTTTACCACTTGAATTTCTCCTTCAAATTCTTCATCTATCATATTTAAATATGGAATTATTCATCCAACATTAGTTTTCCCGCCTTCGCTTTCTCCCTTAATCGGGCAATCTGTTCTTTTACAACCTGTTGAATGCTTTTTTCTGGTGTCGGTAAATCTTCTGGCATTGTACCGCCTATTTTTTCGATAGCTCCCCGCACTTCTTTGCGCGGATCACCGTTTTGTAAAATTAAATATCAAGCATAACGAGTAAGTTCGTAATCCTTAACAGGTTTACTTGTTGCACCAGCACTTACGATTTTCCTGACCTCAGGAAAATCGTCCGCAATAATTTCTGCTATGCTTTATATCTTCAAATCTTTTATATTCCTTGTCTTTTAACTTGCCCATGCAAAACTCCTTAAATCATTTTTCATATTATAAATGAAAACGCAACACATTACAACGACAATATGAAAAAGGGTGGTCCCTATGAAACAGGAAATAAAAAAATTCCGCCTGCTGCCAAAGTCTCTCTTTGACATACAGGCGGAATCTATAATTTCTTACAACACCGTTGTAAATCCTCCGTCTACGCTGATGTGCCAGCCGTTTACATAGTCTGACGCTTTACTTGCCAGGAACACCATGGTTCCCATCAGGTCCTCGGATTCGCCCCAGCGCCCCGCGGCGATCCGGTTGGTGATCTTGTCATAGAACGCGGGATCTTTGCGAAGCTCCGCGTTTACCTCTGTGGCCAGAAAGCCCGGACAGATGGCGTTGGTCTGGATATTGTACTGGCCCAGCTCGTTGGCGAACACCCGGGTCAGGCCGATGACGCCGTGTTTCGCCACCGCATAGGGCGGGCAATGCTTGTCTGCCGTGTAGGACAGGGCAGAACCAATATTGATGATCTTCCCGGCGCCCTGAGCTTTCATGATCCTGGCTACCGCATGGGAAAGGAAATACACTGCATTCAAATCCAGATTGATGCACATATCCCAGTAACGGTCCGGATATTCGTCAAAGGGAGCAAAGGCGCTGGCGCCTGCATTGTTTACAAGAATATCAATGCGGCCGTATTTTTCCATGCAGACGTCTACAATCTGCTGAATATAGGCTTTATCTGTCAAGTCCCCTTGAAGGAACTCAATCCGCCGTCCTTCGGCTTTGGCAATTTCTTCCACTTCTTTGATATCATCCGTAAAGTGGGGGATGAACAGGTCCGCCCCTGCCTTGGCAAAAGCCGCTGCATAGGCAAGTCCCAGGCCCTGGTTCGCCCCTGTAATAATTGCTACCTTACCTTTCAGACTGAAATAATCCATTGAGAAATTCTTATACTTATCTGACATGACAACCTCCCTGCTTATTTACCCAGCATCTCTTTGATGGTCTTTGCGATTCCGTGGCGGTCCATGCCGTAGTAATGGTAGATATCATCCACAGAGCCCAGTACCGCAAATTCATCCGGCATACCCACTCTTTTGAAGTTTCCTTTATATCCTGCCTCGCACAGAACCTCTGCCACGGCTCCGCCCAGTCCGCCGTTAATGGAATGGTCTTCTACCGTAACCACATTTCCGGTCTTGTTGGCAACACGGATAATAGAATCTTTATCCAGCGGCTTTACGGTATGTACATCCAGAATCTCAATGCTTAACCCCTTCTCTTCCTTTAACATCTTGGCTGCCATGAGGCACTCATACAGATTGGAACCGCAGGAAATGATCGTAGCGTCATCCCCTTCCATCAGCTCGATGGCTTTTCCGATCTCAAGCTCATAGTCCCCCGCGTACACATTGGGAGAACCCGCGCGGTCGATGCGGATAATCATCGGTCCGTCATAGTCCATGGAAGCGCGGATGAATTTCGCGCACTGATTCGCATCCGCCGGCACACATACGGTCAGATTCGGGATCGCGCGGTATAAAGCCAGGTCCGCAATATCGTTGTGCGTCGGTCCGCCGCCTGCGGTTACGCCGGAGTGGGTTCCGATCAATCTTACTTTTACATCATTATAAGCGATATCCGTATGGATCTGATCCGCTGCCCGGAGAGGAAGGAACGGTCCGAATACCTGCGCGAATACCACATTGCCCGACAGGGCAAGGCCTGCGGAAGCACCCACCTGGCCCGGCTCCGCGATTCCCATATTAAAACAGCGTTCCGGGAAATCTTTCACCAGCTGGCCTGCCTTGGTGGAAGGCGCCACATTATCGGAAAAGGTAAATACAAAGTCGATTCCTTCCTGGGCCATCTTATACAGTTCTTCTCCGTAAGCTTCCTTTGCGCTGGAAAGCATCATATCAAAATCATAAGTTGTTTTTGCAGCCATAATCAGCACCCCTTTCTCATTTTTGCCACGTCGTCAAGCGCACGTTTTAAGTCTTCTTCGCCGATGCCGCCGCCATGCCATTTGTGGTTGTTTTCCATAAAGCTCACGCCCTTGCCTTTGATCGTATTGCTGATAATAAACGTAGGTTTGGCCTGTTTTTCGCAGTCTCTTTCCGGAAGCTTATCTAATGCCGCGCACACCTGTGCCATATCATTGCCGTCCTCAATCTCGATCACGTTCCATCCGAAGGCTCTGACTTTCTCGTCTACCGGATCAATATTCATAATGTCTTTTGTGTCGCCGGTCATCTGCAGTTTGTTCTTATCCAGGATACATACCAGGTTATTCAGCTTATAATGGGCGCCTGCCATAAGCGCTTCCCAGTTGGTGCCTTCGTCAAATTCTCCGTCTCCAATCATAACGACCACCCGGTAGTTCTCTTTTTTATACCTTGCTCCCAATGCGTAGCCCACCGCGATGGGAAGCCCGTGTCCCAAAGAACCTGCGGATACTTCTATCTGGGGGCATTTCTTACGATTAGAATGCATGCCGAATTTATAAGTATCCAAAGACTCGAAATGCTCTACCATATAGTCCTGGGTATAGGCGCCCTGCTCGGAAAAGATCGTATAAAGCGTCTCCGAACAGTGTCCTTTGGAAAGGATAAACCGGTCGCGCCCTTCCATCTTCGGGTTCAGCACATCATAATTTAAATATTTGTAGTAAAGCGCTACCGCCACTTCCACCATGGACAGTTCCCCGCCAAGATGTCCCATACCGATGCGGTAAATAAAGTTCAGAAGATTCATGCGGATATCCACGCATTTTGCTTCCAGTTCTTCTATGGTCTGTAATTTTCTGTCGCTCATGTCATCCTTCCTTTCTTTAATCCAGATCATCGTTGCACTTCACCAGCACTTTCAGATATTCGCCGGAGAAATGAATCTTAAACGCTTCTTCAATGTCGTCCAGAGGAACCACTTTCTTTGTAAAATCATCCAGCTGATATTTGTCCAGCATCTGCAGCGCCCTTGGATACGCATACGGCGCAACGAAAAATCCGGTCACTGTGATCTCATTAAAATAGCAATATTTGTAAAGATTGAACGGCATCTCAAAATCATTGGGATACTGGGCACCGTAAATCAGCTTTCCTCCCTTGGCTGTGATCGGCGGAAGTCCCTGTACCGCGTGGACAGACCCGGAACAGTCAATCACCACATCATAGCCAAGTCCGCCTGTGATCTTGTCGGCTTCCGCCTGTAAGTCGCTGTTTACCGGATCGATCACATGATCCGCACCGTATTTTACGGCAATCTCGCGTCTGGATGCCAGAGGCTCGATGACTGTCACTTCACTGGCTCCGTACATCTTAAGAGACTGCAGGGCAAGAAGTCCGATGGGGCCGCCGCCGGATACCGCCACTCTCATGCCGAATTTTAACGCCACTTTGTCCATCAGGCGGGTAATAATGGAAATCGGCTCCAGAAGGCATCCTTTTTTCAGGCTGATATGATCCGGAAGCTTATACACCTGAGACTCGTGCCAGATAATATATTCACTGAATCCCGGGAAGTTATATTCTTCCGCATGGGGGCAGAACTGCTGCTGCCCGTTCTGGCAGTAATAGCATTTTCCGCAGAATCCAAGGAAATTTCCTGCCACTCTGTCTCCCACTTTCAGACCTTTCTGTGTCGCCTTTTCACCCAGCTCCACAATTACACCCGATATCTCATGTCCCAGGCCGAAGGGAAGCTCCCAGCCAAACACGTTTTCCACCAGCGCATGGGGATCGGAACCGCAGATGGCGCAATAGGCCACTTTAATCTTTACCTCTTCCGGTCCCAGTTCACGCAGAGGAACATCCTGCACTTCTATCCTGCCTCTTTTGCTTTCATCCGGCGCATCCAGCCTGCCGGTTTTTAAAACTCTCATCTGTTTCATAATGGTTTCATTCCTCCTGGTTTTTATTTATTCAGTGCGTCCGTCCCTTTTTGCGATCTCTTCCTGGATCTGCAAAAGACGCGCTTCATCCAGCTTGTAAAATACTCCAAAAATTACAATCGTCACGATTGCCACCACAAAAGGAAGCAGCGCGGTCAGGTTGCGGATTGCCGCTATTACTTCCGGCGTCTGCACTTCGTTCGCCACATATCCGGCTGAACTTAATACTGCGTTCGGTAAAGAACCGCCGATCACCATGGCAAATTTAAGTCCAAGACCCACCAGCGTCAATGTAATCGCGCCATACGCATGCCCGGTTTTCCAGTTGCTGTACTCGATGGGGTCCGTCACGATGGACCACAAAATACCCATCAGGATACCATATCCTAATCCTACCACTGCCCTTCCTGCCATCATGCCGACCAGAGAGCCGCTTCCCTGGGGCATCAGATAGATAATCAAAGAACCGATGCCGCACAGCGCCAGGCCCAGGATAACCGTGTTCTTTTTCTTGATCGTTTTTGCCAGATACGGCACGCTTGGAACGCCCACTACCGATGCCAGCATCAGAATCATGGAGAACCAGGAAATCATATTTTCACTGTCCGCATAATACTTCATATAGTATGGTCCCATGGTGGACTGAATCTGGCTGATGGTATATACGCCCAGGAACAAAAGCAGCATTACAAACACCGGCCCTAACTTGATCGTTGCAAATATATCTTTGATTCCGGCTTTGTTGTTCGGGTCGATGGGCTGCGGTGGAATCCTCTCCACGATCTGATGGGAACCCCACTGTAAGATAATAACCATCACCACTGCCATGATCGCCGTAGTCACCATATAGCCCTGTGCCAGCGTCATATATCTTGTCAGGAATCCGCTCAGGTTCGGCAGAAGGATTGCACATACCACACCGCCTGACTGGGCCAGCGTCATACGGATCGACTGCATCCTCGTCCTCTCATCCGGGTCGTTGGTCATAATAGACGCCGCCGACGCATAGGGCTGAATAATAAATGTATAGAGCATATTTAAAAGGTTATAGGTGATTGCCGCCCACACAAGCTTCATATTATAACTGAAGCCCGGCGTGGAGTAGGTCAGGATTGCCACCACGCCGAAGGGGATAGAACCCCACATTACATACACCCAGTATTTCCCGCGTTTGGGAGACAGGCGCTCGCAGATCGTTCCCATCATCGGATCGTTCACCAGGTCCCAGAAACGGGAAACAAGGAACAGGACCGCCACATGGGATGCTTTCAGCCCGAAAATATCCGTATAGAAATAGCTGATGTAAAGTCCGATGCACTGGAACACCAGATTCATCGCAAAGTCGATTGACGCGTAACCTGCCACTTCTTTCCCACCCAGCTTATAATAGCCGGGCCTTGGACTGGTTTTGATCCAATTGGCGGGATCTTTCATGTTTTTGCTCATTTCACTCATACCTCCATCTTTTGAAACTGTAATAACTTCTTTTTTTAATTTCTTTTACTGTTAAACCAGAATGCCTCCTTTTCATTTCTTACAAAACCGACTTTGGGACCAGCGCTGGTTGTCCGTCATTTTTCATGTTTTGTTTTTGTTTTTCTGTTGTCTTTAGTATATATTTCACAATCCCATGTTTCAATTTTTCAGCAGGACATGTGTTGTCAGAATTTTGTCCGTTTTTGCCATATTTGTTAGATAATTATCAATCCAAAATATGGTTGAGTTTTCCGATCTAGATGTGGTATGATAAAATGTATTAAAACTTCTTTATAATTTTATTTCTTTTACAAACCATAAGAATGCCTGTAGCAAGCCATCCCGCTTATAGGTATATTTTTTGTGGAATAAACATGGAAATGAACAAAGGAGGAGTTTTATGTATCATCAACCGCTGCACCTGCTGTGTACTTCCAGCGCCCAGAATATCTGCCTGAATTCTTATGATCTATGTGTCAGCTATGCGGAACAGCATGACGAAAATACAGTTGAATTTACCCACGTCCATCCAAAAGAATTTGAAATCTATTATGCCCAGGAGGGAGTCGTAGAGCAGATTGTCAAAGGGGAATCCGTCTCGCTGTCGGCCGGAGAATTTCTGATCCTGAACCAGGGCATCTCCCATGGCACGCTGTATACGCCCCACCAGAAAAAATCCTATTTTGCTCTGGTCTTTTCCCTGAGAGAACGGTCCGCCCCCTGTTATAAAAACGGTCTGGATGAGGCGGAAAAACTTCATATGAAAGCCTTCCTGGATATGATGGAAGAAAAAGAATATATTGTCTGTGAAGATAAAAACAACTGCCAGGAATATATCCGTCAGATGACAGATGAATTCTATCAACAGGACTGGGGATGGTTCTATAAGCTGCAAATGCTGTATGCCAGCTTCCTTTTATCTGCCATCGGCAATTTCATGCCGCCCATAGAAACGACCACTTTCGGGCCCACCCGCAACTTACCCATTGAATTTACCAAATATCTTCATGCCAACTATCCCAATCCGGATCTGGCTCTGCAGGACGTGGCGGATTATTTTTTCATGAGTCCCAGACACGTCAATCGGCTGTTCAAAGACTTTTTCGGCGCCAGCGTAGCCAAAACGCTCACAAGATACCGCATTAACTATGCCAAAAACTACCTGATTGATACCGGGTTTTCTGTAGACGAAATCGCCGAAAAGGTCGGCTTCGGCTCCGCAAGCACCTTGTCAAGGCTTTTTAAGGAAGTAGAAGGAATCACCATATCCGAATACCGTTACCGGCATAAAAGATCCTTTGACGAACATCCGGAAGATAACGGCAAACAATAGAATCCATGTTTCGCGAGTCTTCTATTGTCATGAATAAAAAAACAAGAGACAACGCCCTTATTTTTTAAGCGTTATCTCCTGTTTTTTCATGGGTATATCAAATCAAAACATCTCTTTGCTCATTTTATCGATTTCTTCAGTCATGGCTTCATAGACGCCTTCAAAATTACTGATGGGAAGACCCTGGGAAGCACCCGGAATGAAATACAGCTTCCCGTATTCCTGGCAGGCACGGCGCACTTCACGGGCCACTTCCTCCCTGGTCCAGCCCGGATGATCCACAGACGCGCTGTTTACGCCTCCCATAAAAGATATCTGTTTGCCGTATTTTTTGATCATCTCCGGTATGTTATTGGTGGTCATGACGCCCTGCCAGATATTGACGCCCATCTCAATCATGTACGGCACCAGCGTCTCCGCATAAGAATCAGAATGATGTACCACAAGTTCCACGCCGTTTTCATGATAACAACCATAGATCTTTTTGTATGCCGGAAGGTAAAATTCTTCAAACATCTCCGGCGAAAGGAAGGTGGAAACCTGACTGCCCCAGTCGTCGTGGTGGAATACGGCATCCGGTTTCATATATTTGCAGATCTCTTTTGCGTACTGAACTTCCCAGTCTGTGATATAGTCGATCAGTTCATGCATGGCTTCCGGCTCGTCATAAAAATTGATCAGGCAGTTCTGGATCTCCAGAAGATAGTGGCACTGTTCAAACACGCCCGGCGCAATAAACGCCGTGACAAACTTGTCTTTTCTGTCCACCGACTCCGCATGGCGGATGGCAGCCTGCCAGTCCTCTTCCGGGAATACTGCCTGGGGCGCTTTCACATAATCGCGCCAGTTGACGATATCCTTGCACACGATATGGGCTTCGTCATGGACCGGAAACGCCCCAGGAAGTCCGGCGGGCCACTGCTTTGTCACACCCCATCCTGTCTTTACGGACAGCTCTCCCGGCTTGGGGTCCGGAAAATGCAGCTCGTACGGATCTTCCATAATAATCTCGAACGCCTCATACTGGTTCACAAAGCGGTCCGGCTTGCCGCCCCTTATGGTTTCCATCAGGTTTTCTCTTTTTGTCAGCATATCAGATCTTCTCCTCCTGTTTCTATTTGTTGTTTTTATTATAAAATATCAGCTACACAATGGCAATTTTCAAAAAGGACATATCTGACAGTTTCCTGTCCTTTTTAAATCTGTCAGAAAACAAAATCTTTATGTTATATTTATAGCACAACAATGTCAGAACAAAGTCAGGAGGTATTATTTTGGTTAACAAGTATTATCCCAATCTTGCCAGCCCGATCACCATCAAGGGCGTAACTTTTAAAAACAGGATTTTCGGCGCGCCCATGTCCAATCCTGAGATGGACCCGGACTGCAACATGAGAAAAGAAGAGATCGCCTTTCATGAGAACCGTGCCAGAGGCGGACTTGCCAGCGTGGCCATCGGACTTGGCATCGTGGACGCGGTGGGACGCACCCACACAAAAGAAGTGAAACTGTATGACGTAATGTCTCTGCCTTCTTTAAAAGAAGCGGCAAACGCCATGCACCGCCACAACTGCCATGCGGTCATGGAACTGGCCCACGGGGGCAAATATGCCAACGCCCGGGGGCACGGAAACGCGGAAGACACCGCCATCGGTCCCAATGACGAGATCAACCCGGACGGACTTCCGGTCCGCAGTATGACGGAAGAAGACATCTACCGGGTCGCGGACTGCTTCGCCAAAGGCGCGAAGCTGGTAAAAGACGCCGGCTTCGACATGGTGTTAATCCACGGCGGACACGGCTGGCTGTTAGGACAGTTCAGCTCTCCCACCATGAACCACAGAACCGACCGTTGGGGCGGAAGCCTGGAGAACCGTATGCGTTTTCCGCTTCTTGTCATCGAAAAAGTGCGTGAAGCGGTAGGTCCCAATTACCCCATCGAGTTTCGTATGAGCGGCGCGGAGTATATTGAAGGCGGCTACACCATCGAAGAAGGGATCGAGCAGGCCAAAATGCTGGACGGCAAGGTGGATATTATTCATGTATCCGCGGGTATTCATGAGGATATGGAAGTATTCACACTGACACACCCGTCCATGTTCGTGGATCATGGATGCAATGTATACCTCGCTGCCGAGATTAAAAAGCATGTAAAGACTCCGGTTGCAACCCTGGGCGGATTAAACGACCCGGATATGATGGAAGAAATCATTGCTTCCGGCAAAGCGGATATCGTGGAGCTGGCCCGTCAGTCCATCTGTGACCCGTATTTCCCGGAAAAAGCATTTTCCGGAAACGCCGCGGATATCACCCGCTGCTGCCGCTGCTATACCTGCTTCTATAACTATCTGACCAACCGGACTTTCTGCTGCGCGTTTAACCCGGTGGTCGGAAACGAGCTGGAAAATAAACATGCGTTCCCGCCGACTACGCCGAAAAAGGTGATCGTTGTAGGCGGAGGACCCGGCGGTATGGAAGCCGCGGTCACAGCCGCCAACCGGGGACATACGGTCACGCTCTACGAGAAAAATGACCGTCTGGGCGGACAGCTTCTGTCCGAACAGTACATACCGTTTAAGCAGGATATGTACCGGTTTGTAAAAGTGCTGGAAGGACGCCTGAAAAAAGCCGGCGTGGATGTCCGTCTGAATACCTGTATCACGGCAGAGCAGGCAGCGGCAGAGCATCCGGATGTGATTATCTCCGCCATCGGTGCGAAACCGATCGTTCCGCCCATCCCGGGCATTGACAGTGAAAAAGTCGTAGGCCTGGAAGCCCTGCACCAGGAAACGCCTGCCCTTGGGCAGAGAGTCGTCATCCTTGGCGGCGGACTGGTGGGAAGCGAATGCGCCATCTACCTGGACGGGCTGGGCAAAGACGTCACCATCGTTGAAATGAAAGACGACTGGGCGGCAGACGCCTATTTCATGCATAAGAACGCCATGATCCGCGCCATGCGGGGCAGCAATATCAAGATTCATGTAAATACAAAGGCAAAAGCCGTGACGGATGCAGGGCTGGTATGCGAAACTTCCGAAGGCGAAGTTACCTTTGAAGCAGACAGCATTCTGCTGGCGGCAGGCATGAAATCCGACCGTGAAACCGCAAACAGCTTCTATAACGCAGCACCCCGCGTATTTGAAACCGGCGACGTCATCCGCCCCGGACGCGTCGTAGAAGCAGTAACCACCGGATATTACCGGGCACTTGATATATAAAAACAGCGCAGGCTCGGACAGCGCCCAGATGGCTTTTCGATCGCGCAGCGGGCGAAAAACCATCTATTACACGGGCGCTGGGAGAGCCGGAGCGGAACTTTAAATAGGAGGACAGTTTATATGAAAATTCAGGCAGCAGTTGTCCATAAGACAGGACAACCATTTCAGATTGAAGAAGTAGAACTGGCAGGACCAAAGGCCGGGGAATTACTGGTTAAAATCGTCGCATGCGGCGTATGCCACACCGATGAAGTGGCGCAGCACCAGATGATCCCGGTTCCGCTTCCGGCCGTATTCGGCCACGAAGGCTGCGGAATCGTGGAAGAAGTAGGAGAAGGCGTCACAGACTTCAAAGCCGGCGACCGTGTAAGCTTTTCCTTCGGTTACTGCGGCAAATGCGAGAACTGCATGACTGCCCATCAGCACGCATGCGAACATTTTAATGAAATCAACTTCGGAGGCGTAATGGCAGACGGCACCAAACGGCTGTCCCAGAACGGAGTGGAAGTATCTTCTTTCTTCGGACAGTCCTCTTTTGCCACCTATTCCGTCGTTCATCAGAACAGCGCCATCAAAGTGACAGACGATGACATCGACCTGGCGCTCTTAGGACCTTTAGGATGCGGGATTCAGACAGGCGCGGGAGCCGTACTGAACCGCCTGAAACCCAAATTCGGTTCTTCCATCGCCGTATTCGGCTGCGGAACCGTCGGCATGAGCGCGATCATGGCCGCGAAGATCGCCGGATGCGCCAAAATCATAGGCGTCGGCGGCAATGCCCAGAGCCTTGAACTGGCAAAAGAGCTGGGCGCTACCCATACGATCAACCGAAAAGAAGTCGATGATGTGGTAGCGGAGATAAAGAAGCTTACAAACGGCGGAACGCACTACAGTATCGATACCACCGGCGTGGGTGATTTTGTCCGCAAAGCGCTGGCCAGCGTCCGGTTCATGGGTACGGCGGTGGTCCTGGGCGCTACCGGCGAACTGACCATCAATGTGCAGGAAGAACTGATGGGAGACGCCAAATCACTGATCGGCATCACAGAAGGAGACGCGATTCCCAAACTGTTCATCCCGCAGTTAATTGATTATTATAAGAGAGGGCAGTTCCCCTTCGACCGCCTGATCAAATTCTACGACTTTAAAGACATCAATCAGGCCGTGGAAGATTCCCACAGCGGGAAAGTAATCAAAGCCGTGCTGAAAATGTAAGTACAAAATCTCCGTCTGCGTCCGAAACACACAGGCGGAGATTTTGATCTTAGAATGCCTGCGAATACCCCCATGTACCGATTCCAATCGGTGAGAAAGCGGCATACACAACAATTACACAGACAATAATCAACGCGGTTGCAACCCATCGGTATTTCCAGGGAGTAAGATCCACCACCCCGGCTTCTTTCTGCGTCCATGCTTCGGGATTCTTTTTCCGGTTCATCCAGTTCAGCACACCCATGATCAGCAACTGCAGCGGAAGCAATACCAGTACGGCATACAGATAATGGAACTGATCTCCCAGAAACAGCAGGAAGCTGCCGTAAGTAATCACATGAATGACCAGCACCAGTTTCGCGGAATATTTCGGCAGATGTTTAAAGAAAAAGCCTCCGAACACCGCCGTCACCACAGGAAGGGCAATCAGCATCACAAGCGAATCCAGGAATGTCTTTAATCCTGCCGGGAAGAAGTAAATCAGAGGCCCCACAATCGTAGTAAGAATCGCAAAGACAATTCCGATCTTTTTGCCGACTGCAACCAGTTTTTCCTCCGACGCGTCCCTGTCAATAAACTCCCTGTAAATGTCCATGGTAAACATTGTATTTACCGAGTTCAGCACCGAATTAAAAGAAGATAAAATCGCGCCCAGCATAACCGCCGCAAAAAATCCCATAAGCGGCGCGGGAACCACCTGCGCGACCAGCTGCGGATACGCTTCATCCATAAGACTTACCTGATCCCCGTGGATATCAAACAGGGCATAGGCAATGACGCCCGGAAGGGCCAGATACATAAAACCGATGATCTTCAAAAACGCACAGTATAAAGCTCCTTTTTGCGCTTCCTTCAGATTTTCCGCCGCAAGCACACGCTGAATAAACGACTGATGGGTACACCATGACTGCAGCCCCAGGAAAAACAACCCGGTAAACACAGTCGGCCACGGCACAGCCGGCGGCAGAGAATCTGCCGGCGCGATGGAATTGAGCATATCCGAATGATTCTCAATCAGGTATTTCATACCGTCTGCCATGGCAAAACCATCACTTCCGCTTGCATGTCCCAAGACGCTAAGCGCAAAGAACGGAATCATAAATCCGCCGATCAAAAGCCCCACTCCGTTTACCGTATCCGAGACGGCAACCGCTTTCAGCCCTCCGAAGATCGCATAAATCGAGCCGATCACACTGATTACAATACACAGGATAATGACTGACTGGAATTTGCTCACCCCAAGCATGGATGACACGCCGAAAATATTTTCAAACACCAGGGAACCGGAATACAGAATAACCGGAATCTGCACGATAAGATACAGAAGAATGTATGCAATGGAAAACCAGAGTTTGGTATTACGGTCATAACGCATGCCGATCAGTTCCGGGATCGTCGTAATACCGCTTTTTAAATACCGCGGCGCGGCAAATAACGCGAGAACTATACAACAGGGGGCCGCCACAATCTCAAACGCCATGGGGCTCATGCCCACGCTCCAGGTCTGGCCGTTGGTGCCGACAAGTTGCTCTGCTGACAGGTTGGTTAAAAGTAAAGAACCTGCAATAACAAAACCGGGAAGCCCGCGTCCCGCAAGAAAATAACCGTCCGCAGTCGTCTGGTCATCGTCTTTGGTTTTCAGGTAAGAAATCACGGCAACTAAAATCGTGAAACCTACAAAAGTGATCAGTGTCCAAGCCATCTTTTTCTCCTCCTAGATGAATCTGTACTTTCTTTATTTCTCTTGCTTATTCTGATAAAGAAATTTCAGGCCAAAACCACGCGCGCTTTTGATCGTATCCTTACCGATACTGCCTCTTTCTTTAAGGTATTTTCATTATATAGTATGGCCGACTGGCAGTAAATATCGGGTCTTGTCTAAAAGTTCACTGTTCTTGCTTTTAGACCTCAGATTCTTCACACAAAAAAACCGCCGCACCTGTGATCTTTCGATCTTCTGTGCGGCGGCAGGAAAAACATATTGCCTTCCTTCTCTTCACTGGCGCTCCAATGCGCGGTGTATGGAATTTAAAGCCATAAACTGAGCGTTGACCAGGCCTTTAAACAGTCTTCCAAACATTTTTTTCACTTCCTTATCCTTTCATTTTTCATGGGTAGATTATCACCTTCCATGAAAAAAATCCAGATACAAAATGCCGATTTTGTGAAAAAAATAACAGGTTTTATTGTGCGATTTTTAAAGGCTTATTTTAGCAGTTCCCGCTCGATCCGTTCTCTTGCTTCCGGCGCCTGTTTCTGCATTTTCTCCGGGAAACCGAACATGGAGACGCACGCGATATTATCGCCTCCCGCCTTCGGGGCATCCGGCCCAAGCTGCTTATGGGCAAAATCCATCTCGCGCAATGTCTCAAAGATGCCGTCAAAATCCACATCTCCCTCACCCATGGCCAGATGCTGGTGGATGGTTACGTCTGATTTACCCCTGGCATTCAGCCATGGCGGATTAGCGATATAGCGGCAGTCCAGCGTCTGGTTAAAAGTATCCGCAAATAATACATGGGTCAGTTCATCCCCCGCGTACCGCAGCATGGAACGCACATCGCCTTTGCCTTCGTCATAAAAGAAACCATGGGGCGATGAATATACATATCCCAGATGTTTCGATCGGAAAGATTTTACCATATCGCAGGTCTCATTATTCAGCTCGCAGAAATCATAAGGATGAGACTGAATCTCCACTCTTAAGCCTTCTTTTTCAATGATCGGTAGCAGTTCCTCCATCGACTTAAACCACATGCCGTTACAGATCTCCTGCTGATTCGGATCGCCGGACAGTTCTGTGTTGATGACAGGTACTCCCATATCCACGGCAATTTCTATCATCCTTTTCCAGTTCGCTACAGCGAACTGTCTTTGTTCTTCTGCAGGGCCGGACCACCGGTATACCACGATAAAAGAAGATATCTCCACACCGGTCTCTCTTAACGCCTGTTTATACTCTTCCTGACACTCTCTGGAAAAAAGAGGATGCTTGTAAAATGGATTGATCCTGGGGTGAGGCGACTGTTCGATATATTTATATCCCCAGTCAGCCACCTGATGCACCATCCGGTTGATATCCATCTGCTTTGCCAGCACGTCCACATCAAATGCTATCTTCATATTCTGTCTCCTATCTGCTTATGGTCTGTTCCAGCGCATCGACGGAAGTGCGTACGCCGGCTTCCACCGACATGGTCATATCTTCCATCTCCAAAGACACGTCCCCATGATAACCCATCATACTGAGTACAGAGAAAAATTCTTTCCACCACTGAAGGTCCCTGCCGCAGCCAACCGCCACATAGTTCCATACTCTGTCTGCGGATTCCGTTACGGGCTTTGGCTCGAGAAGACCGTTTACATCCGCCATCCCGCGCTCAATGCGGGCATCTTTTCCATGTACATGGAAAATACAGCCTTTCAGCGCCCTTGCCGCAGCGATGGGGTCGGCGCCCAGGATCATCATATGAGACGGGTCCAGGTTGATACCGATCATCGGGTCGGTCGCATTACGCAGTTTCAGCATGGTTTCCGCAGACCATACCATTGTACCCGGGAATTCTTCGATCGCGATCTGCTCCACGCCGCATTTTTTACAGTACCCGGCATATTCTTTCCAGAACGCGATGGTGACTTTCCACTGGTATTCATAGGCCGGCGCCATAAAATCCGGCCAGGATATGGTGGAAGTGATCCAGTTCGGAGTCGTGTCTGTCTCGCTGCCTGCCGGAAGCCCTGCCATGGCTACGATCTTTTTTACGCCCAGTTTTCCTGCCAGTTCCGCGCAGGCGTACATGGATTCTTTATATTCTCTGCCTGTCTCCGACGGCCAGAGCGGATTACAGGAAGTGTTCAGAGCGGATATACGCATACCCCTTTTACTGAGTTCTTCCTGAAAATCCTTCAGTTTCTGAGGGTCCGCCAGTAATTCTGCCGTGTTGCAGTGCTTACGCGCGCCCCAGCCTCCCGCTGTCATCTCCACCGCGTCGATGCCAAGAGATTTTACTTTATCCAGCATTTCCGTATACGATAAATCCGCAAATACATCTGTACAAATAGCTAATTGCATCTCTTTGTTCCTCCTACCCGTTGCTGATTATGCAAAGTCAACCCATACGCCGCCCTGGTCTGCGGATTTTGCGCAGGCGCTGATCCAGCGGATTCCGTCGATTCCGTGCTGCAGGTCCGGGTATACCATATTTTTAAGCTTCTCCTCGTCGCCTCTGTTTTTAGCGTCAATCGCCGCCGCGAATTTCAGATAAATATTCGCCCAGGATTCGCTTAAACCTTCAATGTGGGTCGCGCCCAGGCTCTCATCCGCGTTGCACTCGTCGCACAGATAATCATTCGCGCGCACCATGGTCTGCGCCGGTTTCCCCTGCTCCTGATAGTAAAGAAGGTTCGGGTTTGCATCATGCCACTCGAGGGAAGCTTTGGAACCTACGATACGAATCACCTGTGTGTCGATTGTGCCTGCGTCCACGCAGGAAGTCCACATACGTCCCACAGCGCCGCCTTCGTAACGGATCAGCACATACGCGTTGTCTTCCAATGGATAACGGGAACCGACGAATGCCTGGCGGTCGCAGAGTACCTGTTTTACTTTCATATCGTTGGTCGCCAATTGAGATTCATAAAAGGTGTGTGTGGACAGATCTCCCAGGACAAAAGATTTTCCTACTTTAGTCGGGTCCACACGCCACTTCTGTCCTTCGGACTGAACGTCTCCTTTGGGATCGCATCCGTAGCCATGGGTATATTTTAAATCAACCATATGAATCTTTCCGAGCATACCTTCTTTGACCATATGACGCATCTGCAAAAGAAGCTGAGAACCGGAAAATCCATAGGTAACACATACAAGCTTTCCTTTTTCTTCGGCAAGTTTCTGCATCTCCAGCCCCTGCTCCACCTCGAAAAACAAAGGTTTCTCACAAATGACATGCAGTCCTGCTTCCAGCGCTGCTTTTACTACTTCATAATGCTGAAAATTCGGAGTTGCAATATCCACCACTTCCACGCCGTCCGGAAGTTTTGCTTCTTCTTCAAACATGGTCTTATAGTCCGGATACAGACGCTTCGGGTCCATTCCAAGGTTCTTTCCAAAATCGATGCAGCGTTCATAATCCAGGTCAAATGCACCGCAAACCATTTGAAATGCGGTATTATCCCTGAGCGCGCCAAGACGGTGCTTATATCCTACATTGCTGGTACGTCCTCCGCCTACCATTCCCCAACGAAGCGGTCTGTCAATTATTTTTTCTCCAATATGCATGATCTTTTCTCCTTTTAACTTTTTCATGATCGCAGCTGCTCTGTGTATTGATTTCGTTTTATGTACCCTGATTATATATTTTTTAAAGCTTGAGAGAAATAGCGAGTCTTGCCTAAAAGTTCATTGTTCTTGCTTTTATAAAAGGATTTTGCCGCCTGCCTTTTTCTTCTTTTTTACGTCTTTGGCAGATGTATACAAAAAACAGGATAAAATTTTGTGTTTTTCGACTATTTCCACACCCGCGTTTTCATATTATAGTTAAAATACAAATTGTTTTAGCTGTTAATGGGAGGGATTTTATGAAACCTGTCGATATCGGCGTATTGTCGAAATCTGTGTGTTTCAACTTTACGCCGCCGGAACTGGCAAAGAAGCTGTATTTCTACCATACATGGTGCGGGCATTATTATTGTACAAAAAATTATTTTATGAAGCGGGATTCTTTTCCTCCCCTGCTGGTTGTGTATGTGCGGGAGGGAATGTTCCATTTTGAATATCGGGATATGGTTTTTGATGCAGAGAAAGGAGACGTGGTCCTGTTAGATTGTTCAGAACCTCACTATTACCGCGCCTATGACGGGCTGGAATTTTTATATATGCATTTTGACGGTTCTAATTCCCATGAAATCTGCCAGCACATACTGGCTCTGAACGGCCCTTTGATCCGTCACGAGAACAATGTGATGATCGGGAATCTGCTGTACAATATGGTAAGGTTCTATCAGGAGGACGGAGTCGAAACGATGTTTCAGAGTTCCATGCGCATCTATCATGTTTTTGAATATCTGCTGGCACCGGACAGGCAGCAGTACGAAAAAAGCAATCCGGTGGATCAGGCCATCCGCTATATCCGCGCCCATATGGCGGAAGAGATCTCCCTGGAAGGCCTGGCAAATGAAGTGAATTTAAGTACTTATTATTTCGCCCACTGTTTTAAGGAGCAGACGGGCTTCTCCCCTATGGAGTTTGTCATCAATACCCGGATCAGCCAGGCAAAAAATCTGCTGGTCCTCACTACAAAGTCTGTTGCCGAGATCGCCTACGAGGTAGGATATGCCTCCGCCAGCAGCCTGAACAATATATTTACCAAAAAAGAAGGGATGCCTCCCGGCCAGTACCGGCGTATGTTCCAGGCCGGCAGGGAAGATCCCGTATAAGAAATCAGTATGATTACAGACTGTATCTGGTCTTAATATTTATATCTGTATACCGGAATTCCTGCTCCGGCAGTTTTCCTTTTTGCAGCATATCCGCCAGGATAAAGGGCGGCTCGTACCCCTGTACATACCCTTCCTGGTCGATCAGGAAATCCGCCACACAGTCTTTCAGCACCTTCCGGTTATTGGGTGTCAGATCATAAATAATAGTATAGGGCCTGCGTTCCAGTTTCAGCTTTTCGTAGGCCTTCGCAATTCCTTTCTGCCCGCCGGAAGCCACAAAGACCCCGTTGATTCCGGGTACGGTCAGCATCATATTGGTGATGATCTTCTCCACCTCGTCGGCATCGTCAAAACTTCCCTGCACACCCGCCAGCTCAAGCCCCGGATAAGAATTTTTTATCTCGTCAATGAAGCTGTCCACCCGGGTATTACTGACATTGTTGGTAAAATATCCCGTGATCACAAGTATCTTTCCATACCCCCCAGTCAGCATTCCCATCAGTCCTGCCGCGGTTCTGCCGCTTTTGCGGTTATCCATCCCCACATAGCAGCTCCTTTTGGTTCCGACTATGTCCGAATTGAATGTCACCACCGGAATCTTCTTTTCTTCGGTCAGCCAGTTTAATTTCATGCGTACGCCTTCGCAGTCCACCGGCATGACTGCCAGCGCATGTATCCCTTCTTTTACCAGGGCGTCTATGGCTGAAAGCTGTTCCTCTTCATCCACCGAAAAGCCCTCTTTTACAAGCAGTTCAATCCCCCGGTCCTTAAGTTCTTCTCTGGCTTTTTGGATGCCGCGGTTTACTTCCAGCATAAAAGAAGATTTTGCCAGCTGCGTAACAATACCGATCTTAAGTTTTTTTCTTGAGGCAGTCCTCCTTCTGTTTTTAGGAACATACCCCATCTCTTTTGCGATCTTTTTTACTTTTTCTTCCACCTCCGGGCTGATTCTCCCTCTGTCGTTCAGCGCGCGGTCCACCGTCCCCCGGGACACGCCTGCCGCCTCCGCAATCTGTTGTATGGTTACTGCCATTTTCTCCCTTCCCCCTCCTGAAACTATACGACTGCCTCAATAATCGTTTTTCCATGAATCCGTATTTTCTGAACTCCAACCTTTTTATTCTTATTAAAATTAAAGCTGATCATATAGCCGGTCGTAAGGTGATAACTGTCCAGATAAGCGGTCAATTGCTCCTCTCCGCGCTTATTGTACTCATTTCCGCGCCATATTTTAAGCTCACAGATATATTGTCTGCCCAGGTAATCAATGATCACATCTGTCCTTCCCATATCTCTGGTCCGTGCTTCTATATAGAAATTTCCAACTCCATTAATAATAGGCTTTAGATAAAGCAGGAAAAAACGTCGTCCATTTTCTTCCAGAAACGATATGTCTTCACCTGCATAAATGTCAGTAAACGTTTCTGTAAACCGTTCCAAAACCCGTTCCATGTCAAGCTCTCCATCATGAACAAACTGATTTTTATCAAGAGCGCCGGCTTTGTACATCTTGCTGTCAAGGAGTTCTTCAGACATAAACAGGTTATAAAGCCTTGTTTCAAAAATCCGATTGGATATAACGATCACATTCTGCTCATTTTTTAAAAATCCAGACATCACCCCGACGCTAATCGCCTGTGTATCCGGATTATAGGGTATTTTATCACCGTGAAACAATACAGCATACAATGTTCTTTTCAACTGGGGAAAATCGTCCAGCTTCTTTACCATATCATCAAACAATATATTATTTTCCGTCAACAATTCCTTGACGGCTTCCAACACTCCCTCTTTTGTCCACACAGGAGAAACATGCTCATCTATAATTTTACATATGCGGGAGACAAGGAACGGATAGCCGGACGTATAATCATAGATCAGTTCAGACATTCGGGAAATATCCATCCCGGTCCGGTGATCCTGCTCATATTCTTTTAACATTCCCACAATATCTGACGGTTGAAAACTCATATCAACGGAAAAATCAGATGCGATATTCCAGGGACTGTTATACTGGTGCTGGCAATCGGAACGAATCTTTAGTTTTAAATTCTTAATATTGTAAACTCCTGCCAGAATAACCGACTGAAATGTGGGCTGTTCCTCTTTTATAAGGTATTTACTGCGAAGCATACCAAGAAAAGAAAGAAAGACTTCATGATCGCTTGCCTGGTCTACTTCGTCAATGATTAAAACAACCGGCCTGTCGGCTTTGCTGCACAGTTCTGATACCACATCCGCCAGTTCAAGCATATCAATCTCCATATGCCGCAGGCCGCTTATTTCTTCGACCAGTTCAGAAGGAATCCCCGCCACGGCATGATAGCGAACCTCTCTGTAAAAAAGCCTGCACAGACTTTGACAGAAAGATATTTCGGAGGAATACGCATTCATCCCTATTCCCTCAAAACTGATGGAGAATACAGAGTATTGGGCAGACAGCCTGTCCTTAAGCAGGCGGAGTGTAGTTGTCTTTCCATACTGACGCGCGCGATTGATCGTAAAATAGTCGCCATGGTCAACCATTTTTTTGATCTCACGCAGACGATTGTCAATATTCACCATATAATGTTTATCCGGCCTGCAAAGACCTGTTGTATTAAAAATCTTCCCCATCGTCTCCCCTTCCTTGTTATTTATTGTTTAAGCCGCTGCCTCCCACAGCGCCTTATAAAATCACCCAAAGCACCGCGGGCATAGTCACCAGGCTGATCAGCGTCGTAAAGATCAGGCATTGCGCGGCATACCGCTCTTCGATTCCAAAACTTTTAATGATGGTCGGCATCGAGGCCATGGGAGGTGTCGCCAGGATAATCGTAAGCAGTATGATATCCTGCCCGTCAAAAAGGCCCATATGTTTTGCTGCCAGGCCAAACAGAAGCGGGAACAATCCCATACGGACGAACACCGTATAAAGAATCGGCTTTAAATAATCTAAAAATGTCCTGTTTAAATCCGCCAGCGTGCTTCCTAAAAAGAGCATTCCCATATATTTTGCCATCTCTCCGACCTGGTACAGAGAATCCCACACCACATTCCCTGTAAGATCCACTTTCAGAGCCGCAAGCAGAAGTCCCAGCAGCACGCACACAATCTGGGGATTGATCATCTTCTTCCACCAGAGAACATTCTGCCCTTTCGCGTGCTGATTCAGCACATAGGCTTTGTGGGTCCAGGTAGTGAAATTGTCAAACGCGCTGTACAGCGCCATGACCAGCGTGCCATAGGCCCCGTACATGGCGCTGGCGATGGGCAGACCGATAAATCCCGCGCAGGTCGTCGTAATCACAGCCATATTGGAGACGGCCATCTCCCCCTCCATATGAAACAGACGGCAGGAGATCATGGACAAAAGATTCATAATCACATAAAATACGGCAAACACGCCAAAAAGCAAAAAGACCTTGCCCGCATCCGCAGCGCTCCCAAGTCCCGGCAGTGTGGTCAGCATAAAAAGAGGAAGCAGCACCTTTACCGTAAATACAGTCATGGCGTCAAACACATTTTTATCCGCCAGCTTCGTTTTCCGCGCCAGAAACCCCACCGCCAACATAACCGCAAATATACTGATCTGAGTCCATAAAATCGTGATCTGTTCCATCGCGCCCTTCTCCTTCGTCTTCACAAATAATCGTGTATCCATTATAATATGCCCCCCGGTTTTATTCAATCTGAAATTTATTGTGGAAAAGGAAAACGCAGTTTGACTCCAATGTCAAAGATGTACCTTTGCAAACCTGAAAGTACACAAAAAATAATAGTAGTTAATTTACACAGAAAATGATACAATAGACAGAAAGCACCGAATAATCGCTCAAATCCTGGAAAGGACAACACCTATGTCAACATTAGAAAAAACAATCAATCTGCTAAATGCCCTGCCGGAAAACCAGATAGAAACGATCTATAGTTTTGTACAGTTCCTCAGCTCACAGCAGACAGGTAAAAAACCTGAGGAAGCGGAAAATCTGGATGATATTTTTAAAAATATTGTGGGCGCCGTGCCTGACTCAGGGAAATCTCTCGAAGAATACAGAGAGGAAAGGATACGAGAAAGATATGAAACTGTTAATTGATACTAATGTAATTCCTGGATGTGTGGTGCAATATATAACAGGTAAAGACAACAAAACTTATTATATATAAAAACCCCCTGACCTTGCCTGCTGTCAGAGGATTTCTTCATAAGCTGTTCCATATGATGTGCCTGGACGAAGCACAAAAATAGGCAAAGTCTGTTGGGTATAATGAAAACGATGTTAATGGAAATTATCGAACCTGTTACTCATGTTGAAATATGTCGAGACCCTGACGATAACAACTTCTGGAATGTGCAAAAGATTCTTATGTCTTATATATTGTCAGCGGAGATAAGGATCTTTATAAAATTGAAAATTAGAGAATACTTTTCTCAACAAAGAGAAAGGATATTCTCTAATTTTTAAATTTTCGATAAACAACCGGTCATCTTTTTTCAAAGGCATCCCTTTATAAATTCAATAAACCGCTCCGTCCATAAAGACAAAGATTCTTCTTTCCTGAAAATATATCCGAAAACCACCGGTTTTTCCTCCCCGTAAAGAGAGACTCCCGGATATTTGGGGGACGTTTTTTGATGGCCCAGGCAATCCCCGCTGATATTTCCCAGATCCGTATTCCTCAGCAGGTCATTCATCACATAATCGCTGTTGGTAAGCACGGTTACCTGGGCTTTGGATCTTTCTTCTCTCTCCCTGCGGAAAATATCCCAGTAATGGTTTAACGTAAACTCGTCTTCATAGCATTGCACCAGGCGTATCTTGTCTATGGGTACTTCTTCTATGGAATCTTTTCTCCCCATAGGATTGTGTGCGCCGAAATAGAGCATGGCTTTGACCTTTTTAAGTTCCACAAACTGCAGATGATTCCTCTCAAGCTTATATTCAAAAGAGGTCCTCTGGGGCTCCATCATATGAACGAATCCCACATCCGACAGTCCCCTGCCGCACCGCCGGATCACATCCTCCGTGCTGGCAGTCATGATCTGAAAACGAATCTTATGATCTTTGTATAACTGATAAAATTCAGTGAAACGCGCAGACATCCAGGAGCTTGGATTACAGGCAATCAGAAGTTCCTCGCCTTCGTCCACTTTGGCAAACGCCGCAAGCTGGTTTACATTGTCAATGGCTTTACAGGCATATTCGTACACCTGCCTGCCCTTTTTTGTCAGCCTGATGCCGCGGTTCTGCCGCTGAAACAGCGAAAAGCCCAATTCCGCCTCCAGCGAACGGATCACTTTGCTCACATTGGGCTGGCTTGTATATAGAATATCCGCAGCCTTGCTGAACGACTGCAAATCTGCACACACGACCAGATATTGAAGCTGTTTTGTCTCGATCATATGTCCCTGCTCTCCTTATCTTTCAGGCATTCGGAATTTCTTTTTCTGCGCAGACCATGAAAAGAGGCGTCGCTGCATAATGAACCTGCTCATGCGTTTCCCATACCCGGCCGCCTACATCAGGAAGTATTTTCACAAGCGTAAGCCCCGTGTTTTTTACAGCGTTTTCGTCCCACCGGGGACGTTTTTCCCTGGACAGCGGAAGCTCTCTGGCAAGGTTCTCCAGAAACAGCCCCTTTTCTTTCCCCAGCGGGTCATGCTGCATGCCATGATAAAGCCTGTGATATCTCTCATGGGCCGCTTTATGGCGGGCATTTTGCTCCTCGTCAAACAAATACAGATACCAGTTGGCGTCAAAATATAAAATACGTCCGCCAAAGGCCAGCACCCGGCTCCACTCCTGAAGCGCTTTTAACGGTTTTTCTATGTTCCACAAAACATTCCTGGAAACGACCAGGTCAAAGCTTCCATCTTCAAAGGGGAGCCGTTCTCCGTCATATTGGACCCAGGATACATCCGCCCCGTAAGCTTTGGCATTTTCCCCGGCGTATTCCAACATCTCTTTTGTAACATCTGCCCCGGTCACCCGATGCCCTGCCAGCGCCAGATTTATGGCAAAAAAGCCGGGTCCGGTTCCCACATCCAGAATGCGCAGATCAGACTGATCCGGCGCATGCCGGAGGATCAGCTTCCTCCATGCATCCCGTTTCCAGTTATTCATCTCCTCTATATTCTGCCTGGAGTAACTGACCGAACGCTCCCCCCAGTAATACTGTAATCCTTCCAAAAGATCCTCTGACACACTTTCATCCTCCTCGTATTTTCTTAAGCAAAGAAAAAGATACGACGCCTTCGCAGCCGCCGAACCGTTACCCATAAAAATACTTTACCACCTGCAGGCTTTGTCCGCAAGCCGGGTGGGGGGATATCCTGCCGTCTTTTTTCACAGACACAGCTTACCTTTTTTCCAGTAAACAGCCAGGCTCAAAGCCGCTGCCAGCCAGGCACAGGGATAGACGGCAGCCACCGATTCCAGCGTTCCGAACGTCAAGGTGAACAAAACCAGTAAAAGAGTTCTTAAGGCGCAGATATTTGCCAGGATCAACACCATAGGGGCTACAGACCGGCCCATCCCCCGGATGCTATCCGCCAGCACTTCAAGGATTGTGTAGAGCCAGTAGAAAGGAAATGTGACCCGGATAATACGGAGGCCGCAGGCGATTACGCCAGGGTCTTTCTGAAATAAACCAAAGACTCCGCTGCCGAAACGCAGAAGCAGGACGGCTGACAGGACTGCGTAGGCGCCCCCCATGGCGATACACACTTTTATGCCCTTTTTTATCCGATCCGGCTTCCCGGCTCCCGCATTCTGGCCGGCAAAGGTCATCATGGCCTGGCCGAAAGCCACAATCGGAAGATAGATTAGAAGCTCTACTTTAAAATAAGCGGCAAAAGCCGCTATTTCATTTACTCCAAAGCCGTTAATGACATACTGGATAAAAACATTGGACAAAGTAATTACCATGCTCTGAAGCCCCGCCGGTACGCCCAGCTTTAAGACTTCCCAAAGGATCGTGCTTTGTATCCGCAGCTTTTTCCACTCCAGACGGTATCCGCTCTCTCCCCGCATAAGACAAAATACAGACAGCAAAGCGGCCGCCCCCTGGGAACCCATGGTGGCCCATGCCACGCCGTCCACGCCCATATGAAAACAGCAGATGCTTACATAGTCCATAGCCACATTGACAATTCCGCCGATCAACTGTATCGTCATCGGCGTCCTGGAATTGCCCAGCGCGCGTAAAATCCCGGCGTTCATATTATAAGTCACTATGGGAACCATACTTAGAAAGTAGATCCGTGCATAAGACACGGCGGCAGGAAGAATCTCCGCCGGCGTATTCATCCATCTTAAAAGCTGTTCTGCCAGCGAGATTCCCGCAGCAGACAAAAGGACGCCCGCAGAAAGGCTTAATCCCACTGCCGTATGTATTGTGTCTTCAATCTTTTTTTCTTCCCCGCCTCCCAGGGCCAAAGACACGACCACTCCCACCCCTACGGAAATACCTGTAAAAAAAACCACAATGCAGGTAATCATAAGAGAACTTGCGCCCACTGCAGCCGCTGCTTCTTTTTCAAGCAGATTTCCCACAAAAAGCAAATCTACCGTATTATATAACTGCTGAATAAAACTGGAACCCAGAAGGGGCAGGGCAAACAGCAGAAGCTGCTTCCAGATGACGCCTTCTGTCAGATCTCTTTTTTTATATTCTTTTTCCATTGGTATAAATCAATTATCATAAAACCGCGTCTACCAGACATTTTGTATATTCGGACTTAGGAGACAGGATCACCTCGTCCGGCGTTCCGGATTCCACGATTTTACCGTCATATAATACCAGCACCCGGCTGCAGAGCATCTGCACCAGGGCCAGGTTATGGCAGATGAACAAATAGGATAATCCGTTGGCCTTCTGCAAAGAAAGCAAAAGCTCCACGATCTGCTTCTGGACCGTAACATCCAGCGCGCTGGTGGCTTCATCACAGATCAGGATCTTCGGTTCGATGGCCAGCGCCCGGGCAATAGCAGCTCTCTGGCACTGCCCGCCGCTTACTTCATGGGGATAACGTCCGGCAAACTCTTCGGACAGCCCGCACTGCTCCAGAAGCCGAATCACCCGTTCCCGGCACTTTTCCTTCGGTACGCCGTGGTTCCTGAGGCTTTCGCCAATCCCGTCCCCCAGGGTGCGCCTGGGGTCAAAGGAACCCACAGGGTTCTGGAACACCATCTGAAGCTGCTGATAGATATCCTTAAGCTGCGCCCCTTTTGCATGGGTAATATCCCGGCCGTTCATAAAAATCGACCCTTCCGTAGCGTCAATCAGCCGGGTAATCAGTTTCGCAATCGTACTTTTTCCGGACCCCGATTCACCTACAACGCCCAGAATCTCACCGGGATACAGCTGAAAACTCACATGATCCACGACTGTCAGATCTGATTTGCCCCGATTCCGAAAGGTTTTTGTCAAATCTTTTATATCCAAAATTGGTTCCATTCAGTTCCTCCGTAATCTGGGTACCGCAGAAAGCAGCTTTTTTGTATACGCATTCTGCGGGTTCTTAAGCACCTGGCCGGCATCACCATATTCCATGGCGTTACCGTCCTTCAGTACCAGTACCCGGTCTGCCATGGCGGATACAACCCCGATATCATGTGTCACAATAATGATTGCCGTACCAAACATGTCCCGCAGCTGCCGCATTTCCAGAACCACCTGCTTCTGGACGGCCACATCCAGCGCACTGGTAGGTTCATCCGCCATCAGGACGGCAGGGTTCATCAGCATGGCGATTGCAATCCCGGCCCGCTGGTTCATGCCGCCGGACAATTCAAAGGGATAACTGTCCCAGATCCGTTCGGCATTCTTAAAGTGCAGTTTATGAAACAGGTCCAGCGACCGCTTCTTCGCCTCCTCTTTGGAAATCTCCATATGAGCAGACATACTTTCATATATCTGCCCGCCGATGGTACGGATCGGGCACAGGGATGCGCCGGCATCCTGAAAGATCATGCCGATCTGCGCACCGCGGATTTTCCTGAGTTCCTGGTCGGACAGATCCGGAATATTCTGCCCCCGGAACCAGATATCCCCCCTGGTCACCAGTCCATTCCCGCCCAGAAGCCCCATCGCTGCCTTGATCAGGGTGGATTTTCCGCTGCCGGATTCCCCCACAAGCCCCAGAATCTCGCCCGGTTCTAAAGAAACACTCACATCATGTACAACGGGTCTTCCGGCAAAGGATATTTCTACATGATCGTATTTTAACAGCTCGTCCATATATTCCCTCCTGCGCTGTTTTTTCCGATACTCTGTCCCACATCAGACAGTCGGAACGGTCAATTGATATCCAGCTCGGCGGTCAGCTCATAGAAATCGCATGGATGCGCCGTCAAACCGGTAACATTTGACTTGCTGATCATACTCATACGCAGGAACGAACAAAATACGAATGCGTTGTCATCCAGCAATTGCTGCTGCATCTGAATGGCAATCTGGTTACGTTCATCCTGGTCAAAGCTGCTGTTCAGCTGGACCGACAGTTTCTCCAGTTCATCATTATGATAGCTGCCGCGGTTCTTGGTGGAAGCATCCAGGCAATGGGTGGAGAAGAAGTTCGTAGGGTCGCCCAGACCGCTGTTGACATTGGCTCCCACATAGATATCCCATGCAGACTGGTCTGTCGCAATTGAATTATGGTCAGCCGTAACGTTCAGATTCAGCTGAATGCCAATGTCCTTCAGGGTAGCCTGCGCAGACTCCGCCAGCAAAGGCAATTCCTGGCGGCTTGGGTAACTGAGCCACCGGATCTCCAGCTTCTGCCCGTTCTTCTCGCGGATGCCGTCCCCGTCGGAATCTACCCATCCGGCGTCTTCCAGAACCTTCATGGCGCCTTCAGGATCATAGGTCTCCGTGGTAAGAGTGGAACCGCCGAACGCGACAGAGTCGGGGAAGGCACCGGTTGCCACATAGCCGTAACCGTTCAACAGTGTATTTACAAAGCCTTCTTTATTAATACCCATGGCCACAGCTTTGCGGACCGCATCGTCCTGGATCACCGGAGAGGTATAGTTCATCTGGCAATAGAAAGAACGGCTGGTCTGGGTACCGGAAAAAGTATAATTATCGTTTTCAAACAGCGGATAGCTGGCATAAGCCATACCATAAGCAGCATCTATTTCGCCGGACTGGAGCGCAAGCGCCAGGGTATCCCCGTCAGAAATGGTGCGGACGGTGATCTCATCGATATGCACCGGACCGTCCCAGTAATTCTCGTTTTTCACCAGGTTCAGATGATCATCCGTGACCAGCTCCACCGGAACATAAGGGCCGGTTCCCACCACGATCCCTTCATCGGTAATCCCGGCATCCATATCAATGATGCAGCCATAAGGCTCTGACAGGTAGTTCAGCAGAGACGGCGCAGGAACGGAAGTTTTGATCATAAGGGTCTGTCCGTCAGAATCTATGGTATCAATCATCAAGTCACCCCGGGCACGGTCGTGGACTTCGATCAGATGGTCCAGGCACGCCTTTACAGCGGCGGCATCACAGGTTTTTCCATTAGAAAAACAGACATTGTCCTTCATGGTAATCTTCCAGGTCAGGTCGTCCACCAGCTCGTAAGATTCGGCCAGCCAGGGATCCAGTTCCATATTGTCATTGATCCTGAACAGAGTCTCGCCCACACCGTAACGCATGCAGGCCCATCCCGCATAGACTTCATGGGGGTTCACAGTGGGTTCTTCATTCTCGGCGTTAAAAGTCGTGTCGCCAAAAACAAAGGTCTTTTTGGCAGAACTGCTGCTGCCGCTGTCACCGCTGCTTTCTGCATCTGTCTCATTTGTGCTGCCGTTCTCCCCGGTATCGGCAGCAGCATTGTTTCCGCCGCCTCCGCAGCCGGCCAGCATACTTGCAGACATGCATAACACCAGTAAAGCTACTATCATTCTTTTCATCTTGTTACATCCTCTCTGAAACTTTTTTCATTTTATCATCCTATCTGGATCGACTGTTGCGCGGGTCCAGATAATCCCGCACCGTGTCACCCAGCAGATTAAACAATACAACAGAAATAAAAATACCGATACCCGGAGAAAGTACGATCCAGGGGTACATCTGCAGCATGCTTCGGCCCGTACTCATCATATTTCCCCACTCCGCCGTCGGCGGAACGGCTCCCAGTCCCAGGAAGGACAGGCCGGCCAGCTCCATCATCATCGTACCGATATCCAGCATCGCCGTCACCAGAATGGGACCCAGAATATTGGGCAGGATATGGCGGCTTACAACCTGTATGGATGAGCTTCCTGCCAGGCGTACCGCGCTGATAAACGGGCCGTCTTTCAGAGCCAGCGTCTGGCTGCGGGCCACACGGGAATACTTGGGCCAGCTGACCACCGCCAGCGCCAGCACCGCATTGCTGATGCCGCCGCCCAGGAGCGCCGCTACCGCCATAGCAAAAACAAGGCCCGGAAACGCCAGGCAAACGTCCGAAATACGCATGATCACGGAATCCAGCTTCCCTCCGTAATAACCGCACAGGGTACCGACACAGGTACCGAACACGGAGATAACCGCCACCAGCGCCAACGTTGCAAAAATACTGGTCCGTCCGCCCACTAAAACCCGGGAAAACATATCCCTGCCGTGCTGATCTGTTCCCATAATATGCCGGACCGACGGCGGCTGCATCGCTTCCTCCAGATTCTGCGCATACGGATCATAAGGCGCAAGCTGCATGGAAAAAAGCGCAGTAAGTAAAAGCAGCGCCGTCAATACCAGGAACACACAGAGTCTGCGTTTCGCGTGATTGGATTTAATCTTTTGGGTGCGAACCGTAACCGTCTCATTCATAACTCCATACCTCCCAGACGAATCCTGGGGTCTAAAAACCGATAGGAAAGATCCGTAATCAGATTGACCACCACATAAATAATCGCCATCCACATGACATAGGCCTGTATGATCGGATAATCCCGCATGCTGATTGCGTCTACTGCCATCTTCCCTACACCGTCCCACATGAAAATGGACTCTACAATGGCGGTACCGCCCAGAAGACTGCCCACAGACAGAGTCAGAAGGGTAATGATCGTGACCAGCGAAGCTTTCAGGACGCTCTTTCGCATAATGACAGAAAATTTCACGCCCCTGGCCCTGGCGCCTGCCACATAATCCTTGCTAAGCTCGTCCAGGATCGTAGCCCGGATCTGGCGCAGATATTTGGCGGACATGGCAATGGCCAGGGTCAGGCTGGGCATCGCCACGCTTTTAAGTCCTGTACCTTCCGCGATCACCGGAAATACATTCAGCCGGATCGCAAAAAGATACATCAAAAGCAGCGCAACAAAAAAATTCGGCATACTGTTTCCCAGAAAGCTGGCGATCCGAATCAGATAATCTGTAAACCGGTTCTGTTTCACTGCGGCCAGGATACCCAGAGGAATGGATATGACTACCGTCAGCAGGATGGAAGTAACTGCCAGCAGAAGAGTCGCCGGGAGCTTCGATACGAATGTGGAAAATACGCGCTTATTGGAAATATAACTGGTTCCCATATCCCCCCGCAGCAGATTGCCCAGCCAGACAAAATACTGCGTCAGGAAGGGCTTATCCAGCCCCAGCTCTTCTCTGGCCGCATCCACAACCTCCTGAGAAACCACGGCGCCGGTATTTTCCATCTTCTGTTCCACCGCATCGCTGCCTGCGATGCGCATCATGGCAAAAGATAAAAATGTAATTGCCAGCAGGATCGGAATCAACTGGAGTAATCGTTTCACTATATATTTTTGCATTCTGTCACCTCATTTTCTCACAACCTGTCCCTCTCTGGCATAAGCTGTTTGATCTGTTTCATCTAAAATGAATCCTTTCGATAATATCTGACTGTTATTATTGTAAATAAAACCCGAACGGCGTACAACCCCGCCTGGGGGTTCTTATACATTCCGTTTTATTATGATAATATGCTTTTTGGTTATATTCAGAATCCGGTCTAAAAACAGGACGCCAGGCGCACACGCAGAAACAGAGATGCCTCATCGGGCATCCCTGTTTCTAAGAATTTTTTATACAACGGGAAAATCTTATACTCGTTTTACCAGTTTCAGCGCCTCTGCGAACAGTTCGTTGGCTCTTGTGAATGCCTTCACGCCTTCCTTGATCATATCCGCCGCTTCCTCCATTCCTTCAGAACGAAGCCTGTTCCCCAGATCGGCAATCTCATCCGCATGGTGATGATTATGATCTGCCATATAAGCAAGCAACGCAATGTCTTCTTCCATTGTCCCCTGGCCGCCTGCGTGGCTGTGTACATGCTCATGTTCGTGTGTATGCGTTACTCCATCGTGTGTATGTTCGTGCGTATGGCGGTGTACATGCTCATGTCCCCCCTCATGTGTATGTTCATGTTCTGTGCCATATGCATGGCAGTGTGCTTCATCATGTTTGTGGTGATCCTGTTTTTCTTCCATCTTGCGTTTCCTCCGTTTATCATTGCCGCGACGGGCTGTTTACAGGCACCTGTATCGATGTCCGTTAAAAATATATCATACTGCGCACCTGTCCACAACCCTGACAGGGGGATATTCGCCATACCAATCTATCATAATATCATTCTTTTATGGAATATTCAGATAAAGACTCCACTACTGATAAAAACTTTCATCCTCCGCATTCCACTCATAGCCGATCTGCCCTGCAATCCGGCAGGCGGCATCATAGTCTGCCTGATCCGCCACAATGCTAAGCGCCATGGCAATGCCTGTCATTGTGTCAGAGGAGGAATAAAACTTACCGTCTGATATCCATTTTGCGCCCTCCACGACAGAAACCCCTGCCATAAACATCCGTTTCCAGTTGGCGTCCGTTTTACAATCGGCAATTTTACGGCGGAACAATACGCCGGTCTGGGACAGAATGGCAGAACCGTTCGACACCATCATACAGATCTCCGCCCGCTCCGCTGTTCTTTTGAGCAGACGCAGACTCTCCGAATCCTGAAAAAGAAGTCGTCTCGCGCCCCTTCCTCCCGGAATAACAACAATTTCCTGAATCTCATCCGGCTCCATCGGTTCCGTCCAGACTTTGACTCCCTGCATGCTGTTTACAATATTGCCGGTCATCGACAGATAATTGATGTGGAAATACTCCGGCGCCCTGCCAAATACCTCCGCCGCCCCGAACGCATCCATTGAATCAAAATCGTCGTACAGCAGAATGTTCACCTCCATAATTCGATCCCCCTTATTCTATTCATTTCAGCGATACCATATCATATATACACAGGCTTCACAACCCCCGCCGGGGGATGTTTCTGCCGGCATAAAAGGCTGCGTCAGCAGCCCTTTACAATTTGATAGAGTATTTATTTGAATTTTATATGGGAGCGCTGGTTATGTTCTGATAAGACTTTATCACACAAAATATCCTTCCACAAGCCGGGGAGGGGGGTATTTATATCTGTATTTATGCCGTCTGATACTTGACTGCGGTAATCAGGAACATAGGCGTAGACGCATAGTTCACCTGTTCCGTCTGATCCCAGACGCGTTTCCATACCTGTTCGTCTGCCTGTACCTGTCCCCCCGCATATGCTTTCAGCACCTGCAGATCCCACTCCGGGCGCATGGTACGGCTCATGGGAACCTGTCTGGCAATCTTCTCCATGGCGTCGATATCCGTACAGGTATAGTGATCCTCCATCTGACGCGCTTCCACCTGCATCCTGTCTTCTTCATATTTCCGGCGCTTTTCTTTATCAAAAAGGTGATGATACCAGTTGGCGTCAAAATTCAGAAGTTTTCCTCCGTCTTTTAACACACGCATCCACTCCGCATAAGCTCTGTCCGGTTCTTCCAGATTCCAGGTCAGATTGCGGGAAATCACCACATCAAACATACCGTCAGGAAATTCCAGTCTCTGGGCATCCATCTGGTAAAAATGAATCCGGTCCGCCAGTACGCCTGCATTCTGCTTTGCCTTGGCAAGCATAGCCGACGTATAATCTACGGCTGTCACATCATATCCCTGCCCTGCCAGAAGAATGGCAAAGAAACCAGGACCGGTACCCACATCCAGAATCTTTAAATTCTTTTCCTTTGGCAGATGTTTCCGAATCTCCCGAAACCATACCTGATCCTGTCCTGTGGCAAATTCATGCCGGTTTACTTCTGAATATCCTTCCGCCCTGCCGCTCCAGTATTTTTCAATCTGTGATAATATCATTTTATTCTGTCCCCCGCTGCTTCTGGTTTAACCTATTTTTGTCAAAATTATAATCGTTTGCCGCCGCCTCCACAAGCCGGGTGGGGGGATATATTTTTTATATAAATAGCCTGCCGATCAGTTCCGATATATTAAAAAAGCGCAGTCCACAGAAAACCAGCAGCCAGATGCATATATAAACCATATCCGCCAGACCGAAACAGTCACCTGGACAGTCCTTTCCTTTACTTCTCCCCGACAAGCATAAACATAGGCGTTGAACGGTTGATCAACTGTTCTCTCTCATCGTAAATCTGTTTACAAAGATCGGTTTCACAAATGATCTTTTTAAATCCGGCCCGAACCAAAGCGCACAGATCCCATTGAGGACGGATCTCGGCACATAGCGGCATTCCTTTGCGAAAATCATCCATTTCGGCAGAATGTACCGGAAACGGGATGTCCTTATAACGCTGCCTGTATTCCTCCTGATCCCGTTCGTATTCCCTGCGTTTGTCTTCGTTAAAAAGACGCAGATTCCAGTTTGCATCAAAAGCAATTATGCGGCCTCCCGGCTTCAACACCCGACGCCATTCTCTGAATGCCTTCTCTGCATCCATGATGGTCCATATCACATTTCTGCTGATTACCAGATCAAACGTGTCGTCTTCAAAATTCAGCTGCTGGGCGTCGGACAATTGAAATTCTGCTTCAATACCAAATAACCCTGCATTGTATTTTGCCTCGTCCAGCATGGCCTGCGTGCAGTCTATGGCTGTAACTGCATGTCCCTGCAGGGACATAATAATTGTAAAAAATCCGGGCCCCGTGCCCACATCGAGTATTTTTAACTTACCCTCTTTCCCCGCATGCTTCAAAATCAGATCCGTCCAGACCTGTTTTTTGAAAGAATTCAGTTCTTTCACAATATTGCTGCTGTATCTGCCGGAGCTTTCCGTCCAGTTTTTGATTAATTTTTCTTCCTGTTTCATCTGTTCCATCCTTATTTAACGTTCAGTTTTTCCCACGCAACAGGCGCATAATTATTAACACCAACTTCAAATCCGTCCACTTTGTTGCCGTTTACGGCGAAAGAGGTCGTTGGGTAGTAAACCGGGACACTGTATGCTTCCTCGCAAATACAGGAGAAAACAGCATCATATTTTTCCTGACGCTCGTCTTCATTCAGACAAAGCAGCGCGTCGTTGATCATGGACTGTAGATTCTCATCTGTCCAGACAAGCGCATAGTCACGATCTGCGTACGGATAGAATAATTCCTTCAAGGAACTGTGAGGCACCCATGAATCAGAAGCTGTCCGGCGCAGGCAGATGTCAAAATTTTTGGAAGTAGTCGCGTCGGCATAACCGTTCTTGTCCAGACAGCTCAGTTGGATCTGTACGCCGATCTCACTGTATGCGGCCTGAAGATACTCTGCCAGGGACTTCCATTCCGGAAATTCATCAACAGAATATACAAACGTAAAAGATAATTTTTGACCGCCCTTTTCACGAATGCCGTCACCGTCAGAATCCATCCAGCCGGAAGTTTCCAGAAGCTCAATCGCCCTGGCCGTATCATAGGGGTATGCATAGCTGTTCTCCGATGTAACATATGGTACACTGTCCTGATACATTCCATGGGCCTCAAGACCGTTTCCGTCATAGAGATCTTCCGCAATTGATTTTTTATTTACCGCATAATTCAGGGCCTGACGGACGTTTTTGTCCTGAAAGATCTCATTATCTTCATTGAAAGAAATAAAATGAGAACACATGGTGCCTGTGACATAAGTATCAAATTCTCCGCTGTTTCTAAGCTCGTTCAAGCTTTCCATAGGAATCTTACCCATCAGATCACCGCCGATGATATCTACCTCACCGCTTTTCAGGGCCAGAAGACGCGCCTGCGCATCGGTAATCACCTTAAAACGAATCCGATCCACCTGAGGTTTCTCACCCCAATAGTAAGGATTGGGAACAAGCGTAAACTCTTCGTCCTTCACATAGGATTCCAGCATCCACGGCCCGGTGCCTACCGGTGTGGAAAATACCCCGGTCGTACTTCCGTCATTCTCAATAGAGGAAGGACTCAAAAAGCGGTTGGGACGCGGATACGTCTGTTCGAGCAGGATCGCATAAGCAGCGTCCGTATAGGTTACGGCGATCGTATAGTCGTCAATTATCTCTATATTGTCAACCGCATAGGATGTAAGAGAGCTGAAACGATCATTATTCATCCAGCGTTTCAGGTTAAAGGCAACAGCCCCGGCATTGAAATCGGTGCCGTCAGAGAACTTAACGCCTTCCCGCAGATGGTATGTATAGGTTTTTCCGTCCTCTGATATGTCCCACTGTGTAGCCAGGACCGGCTCTAAAGTACCGTCGCCATTGTCTTCTACAAATCCCTCATAAATCATCTTAAACAAAAAATGGGGTCCATTATAGGTGGCCGCATCCAGTTCTTCCATTGCCCCGTCCTTATAGATCGCCACAACGATCTCTTTTTCTCCGTCTGCGGCGACCGCCTGCCCGGAAGATACAGCCTCCTCACCTAAAGCTGAAGCGCTTTCTTCTAAACCGCCGCCGCTTCCGCAGGCACATAACCCCAGCGCCACAGCGGCGCAAAGTAAGGCTGACAAAACTGACGTAAATCTTTTCTTCATGCATTTTCCTCCAAAGTTCTTTTATTTTTCATATAATGGCAGGCCACAAAATGGCCGTCATATATTTCACGCAGTTCGGGAGACCGGTGCATACACGTTTCTGTGGCATACAAACATCGGGGCCAGAATACGCATCCCGCTTCAGGTATCGCAAGTTCTCCGCTTTCTTTAAAAAGGATCTTCTTTTCTCTTTTTACATTGGGGTCCGGCTCGAGGACTGCAGCCAGCAAAGCCTGTGTGTAGGGGTGAAGAGCTTTTGCTTCGGCTTCGGGCAAAATCTCCATGATATTTCCCAAGTACATGACCATAATCCTGTCACAGACCGCCTTTACAGCCGCCATATCATGAGAGATAAACAGATAGGTAAAGCCGTTTTTCTTTTTTTGTTCTGCCAGAATCTTTAATATCTGTTTTTTCAGGACAAAATCAATACTGGAAACCGCCTCGTCACAGACCACAAAATCGGGGCCGAGTATCAACGCCCTGGCAATCCCCACGCGCTGCCTTTGCCCGCCGGAAAGTTCATGGCTGTAACGATTTAAATAGCTGCTGTCCAGCCCGACTTTTTCAAGCATCTCTGTCATAAGTGCATCCCGCTCTCCGGCATCCGTCTTCCGATAATTCATCACCGGCTCGCTGATGATCTGGCGGACCGTATAATATGGATTAAAAGCATTGGCGCTGCTCTGGAAGATCATCTGCATACGGTCCCGGATTTTCCGCATTTCCGTGAAAGAATAGCCGGTAATGTCCTGTCCGTCAAAGTAAATTTCCCCTTTCGTCGGTCTTTCCAGTCTGAGCAGCAGCCGTCCAAGGGTACTTTTACCACACCCGGACTCACCTACCAGCCCCAGTATCTCTCCCTTACAAATCGCAAAGCTTACGTTATATACAGCATATTTTTCCTGTCTTCGCTGTCCGTATGCCTTGCTCAGTCCTTTCACTTCTACCATGTTTCCGCTGTCACTCATCTTAATTCCTCAACATGAACAGGTTCCATCAGGTACCGGGTATAAGGATGCTTTGGCGCCGCAAAAACCTCCCTTACCGTTCCACTTTCTATAATTTTCCCGTCTTTCATCACATACATATCATCTGCGGTCTGGGCCACGACTCCCAGATCGTGGGTAATCAGTATAATAGCTATCCCGGCGTCGCGCAGGCTCATCAGTTCTTCCAAAATAGAGATCTGTGTGGTCAGATCCAGTGAAGATGTGGGCTCATCTGCGATCAGCACACCGGCATTTGCCACAATCCCCATAGCCACCATCACTCTCTGGCACATTCCGCCGGAAAGCTCAAACGGATAACTCTCCAGTATTTTATCCGGATCTCTTAAACCTACACCAAGTAATACCTCACGGAACGCAGGCATCTTATCCTTCCGCCTGGCCTTCCGGTCATGGGTATGCACAGCCTCAAACAGATGATCTTTGATCTTTACAACGGGGTTCATTGCAGCGGCAGGCTCCTGAAAAATCATTGCGATTTCTTTGCCGCGCACTTTCCGCATCTCTTTTTCCGACAACAGACGAAGATCCCGTCCATTGAGCCATATCTCTCCGTCAACAATTTTTCCCGGTTTATCTATAAGGCCCATAACAGATCTTGACATGACTGATTTGCCGCTGCCGGAACCCCCGATTAAAGCAGTAATCCGTCCGCTGTGTACCTCCATATTTACCCCGTCAACCGCTTTTACTACAGAATCCCGGGAATAAAAATACGTCTTTAAATTTTTTATCTGTAAAACCGGCGTATTACTCATTAGAATCACCCGTTTCCTTTACGACCGCCATTTCTTCTTCCGCAGGAATAAGCGCGTCATTTAAACCTTCGCCAAACAAATTAAAAGCAAAAACAACAATCACGATAGCCAGTCCGGGCCAGAACAGCATGCCGGGATGCGTATCAATGTACTGGCGCCCGTCATTAAGCATAACGCCCCAGTCCGGCGCAGGCGGCTGTGAACCCAGACCAATAAAAGAAAAACCGGCAATATGTGTGATAACTGCCGCAATCCGCAGCGTAGCATACACAATAACAGGAGAAAGCGTATTCGGGAAAATATGTTTCATGATAATATCCCGGCGGCTGCAGCCGGCAGCCTCGGCTGCCATTACAAACTCTGTCTCTTTAAGCTTAATGACCGAGCTTCTTACCATGCGCGCAAAAGGCGCCCACCAGAGGAAAATAAATACCAGTACCAGATGATCAAGGCTCGGTCCGAAAATACCCACTACCGCCAGAGCCAGCAGCGTAGACGGAAAGGTAGACGCAATATCCGCCAGACGCATAACCAGATTGTCCGCAATTCCTCCGCAATAGCCCGCAATCATCCCCAGAGGCACACCGACAAGCAGGATAATGAAAGTCACTTTGATCGCGGTGAACATGCTGATCTCTATCCCATAGATCAGCCTGCATAATATACAACGGCCCATCTGGTCTGTCCCTAACGGATATTCTTTAGACGAGGGAGCAAGTTTATTCGTAATATCTACCAGGGTGGGATCATGAGAAGCTATCCTGCCGGCAAACAGCCCCATCAGAAGCAGGATAAGGATAATCATAAGCCCAAACATCGCAGATTTATTCCGCAGCAGTTTTCTGCCTGTATTTTTAATCATATGGATCACGCCTTCCTTACTCAGAATCAATCCTTGGATCAATAAACATATAAATAAGATCCAGAATCAAATTGATCAGAATATATGTAATGGACACCACGACAATATATCCCTGAATGACCGGAAGATCTTTCTGCTTCATACAGTTGACTGCAAATTGTCCGATACCATTCCATGAGAAAATAGTCTCAACCGCCACCTGGCCGCTGAGCATTTTGCCAAAATTAATGCCCACCAGAGTAATAAGCGGAAGCAGTGCATTTTTCAGCCCGTGTTTCATAAGTGCCATACTTTTGCCAAGTCCTCTGGCTCTTGCGGCAATTATATAGTCGCCCCTTGCTGCATCCAGAAGATTACTCCGCAAAACCCGGGTATAAGCCGCCGTATTGGCAACGCTCAAAGTAAAAGCAGGGAACAGAATATTCTCCGTCCGGCTGCCTGATATAACAGGCGCAATCTTCCATTCCACCGCAAACAGATACAGCAGCATAAGCCCCAGCCAGAAATCCGGCATCGTTGCGGCTATGGAGGATATGGCCCGAACCGCATGATCAAACAGCGAATCTTTATATCTGGCTGAAAACACCGCCAGCGGTATTGCCATCAGCAGAGAGATAAGCGTGGCCGCCAGCGCCAGCTTCAAAGTAGCCGGGAATCGTGAAAGAATCTCCTCGGAAACCGGCCGGTTTGTCTGAAATGAATTGCCAAAATCAAAGCATACAGCTTTTTTCAGCCAGTTCCAATATTGTACCGGCATCGGAGCATTTAACCCCAGTTCCTCTCTGACAGCTTCCAGATTCTCTTCTGTCACCTGAACTCCCCTGCTCTGAAGCGTTACAGAAGCCACATCGCCGGCAGATACATTACTGAGAACAAAGGCAAGTATCGTAACAATCAACAGGATCGGTATGATCTGCAATATCCTGTTTAAAACCAATTTTGTTCGTTTCATGATTCTTTTCCCCTTGAAAAGTCTTTTAAATCCCAGTGCCGGCTTACATTTTATTATACGAAAAACGGAATGGCCTACAAGCCCGCAGGGGGGATTCTAAGCCATTCCGTTTTGTTATGATTTTATTCTGTTTTGTTCTATGATTCCGCTTCGCTCACTTTTACAGGGAGGCCTGTGTTCCAATCAGCATGGTTTTTACCTGATCTGGTCCAGCACGTTTTGTACCGTCAATTGCCGATATAGTTGTGGAACAGGGATTGACCTTATATAGTTTCACTGATATAATTAGTTTCATTAAAAGAATGAAAGCAGTGATTAAAGTGAAACATGATGACAGAAAAGGAATGGAATGTGTAGAGAACAAGTTTCTGAAGCTCCCCAATATCCAGAAATATGAAGTGGAGCGGAGAACAGAAGATGGATTCATTGCATCAGTTGAAATGGATGACGGATTTGTATTTAAAATATATGCCTATTCTTTACAGCAGGTATTCCCTTCCACTGTCATGCAGCTGATTAAAAAGAAAAGCGATGGTATAGGAATCCGTATCTTAATTTCTCCGTATATATCGGACAGGACAGCACAGATATGTGAAGAAAATGGAATGGGGTATTTTGATTATGCCGGAAACTGCTGGTTTGTGGGACATTCCATTTATCTGTCTGAGCGGGGCAATAAGAATCCCGAACCCAAACCGTGCAGTGCCGTTTCCGTATTCGAGAGGTCATCCGTGGTTTCCTCCCTGATCCTGCGGGAACTTTTTGCAGATATAAATAAGGTGTGGAGGCTGAAGCACCTTTCGGAAAAGGTTGGCTGCAGCATTGGCCAGGTTTCCAAAGTTATGGGGTTCCTGGTGAAGAATGCCTGGGCAGTCAGGATGGCGGAGGGTTATGCTGTTTCAGAGCCCGGCCTGGTTATAAGGGAATGGGGCAGAGTCTATGGCAGGAAAGATGCAGTTTCATATCCCTGCTACAGCCTGGATAACATTTCCGTCCTGGAAGGGAAGCTGCGGGAATTGAAACAGAATACGGGGATAAAGAGCTATCTCACAGGCTTTTCCGGCGGTGTCCGGTATGCGCCGGTGGTCCGGTATAATAAAGTCCATGTATATATGGCGCCGGAGGATATACGGGAAGCAGTCCGCTATCTGGAGATAAAAGAGGTGGAAAGCGGCGCCAATATGGTCATTTACCCTTTAGAGAATGATTCTTATATAAAAGACTGCCGGATCATCACAGGGGATATGGTGGTGTCGCCATTGCAAGTCTGCCTGGACAGCCTGCAACTGAAGGGACGGGGAGAGGAACTGGCCGAAGCTGTCCTGCAAAAGGAGATTATCAAATGGTATTGTGAGATCGTCAATCCCGACGACCAGCATATCGAAGCGCATTATCATAAATCCGTCTGAAAAACCCCCAAAGGGGCATGCCCGTATATTCCGGGCAGGGCTCCCTGAGGGGGTTTTCTTTTTATTCTACTTCGCTTAATTTTACCGGCCTGCCTTCCCGGAGGGATTTTCCGGCGGCAAAGGCCATGCGCACCGGTTCAAGACCGTCTTTCGCGCCCACGGACGTTGGCGTGTCGTTTAAAATACTGGACACAAACTCTTTTTCTTCCTGAATAAACGCATCATTGTACCTTTCCAGGAAAAACCAGGTGGGTTTCGCGGTGCTTACACCGGCGCCTGTACTTACCATCGCTTCATTCTGGAGCACATTGGCGTCCTGTACGCAGCCTTTTTCGCAGTGTACTTCCACACGCTGGTCGTAGCCGTAGGGAGCCTGGCGGCAGTTGTCGATCACGCCGATGGCGCCATTCTCAAATTTTAAAGTGACAATTGCCGTATCCACATCGTCGTAATCCGCAAAACGCGGGTCTACCAGACAGGTTCCTACTGCGGATACTTCCGTCACGTCGCTGCCTGCCAGATAACGAACCATGTCAAAATCATGGATCATCATGTCCATAAAAATTCCGCCGGAAACTTTCACATAGTCCATAGGCGGCGCTTCCGGATCACGGGAGCATACTTTCACTACATAAGGCTTTCCAAGATCGCCGGAGGCCACCACGTCGTGGACTTTCTTATGGCTCTTATCGAAACGTCTTACAAATCCCACCTGCAGCTTCACGCCTTTTTCTTCCACTACTGAAATGGCCTCTTTGATCTTCGCGATCTCTGTATGGATCGGTTTTTCGCAGAAAATATGTTTGCCCGCGTTTGCCGCCTTGATAATAAAATCCGCGTGGGTGTTGGTGGAAGAACAGATAAACACGGCGTCCACCTCCGGATTATCAAAGACTTCCTGCGGATCACTGGTACACTTGGGAATCCCCAGAGATTTTGCCCATGCTTCCATATCCGCGTTCATAAACGGGTCCGCCAGAACCACAATCTCTGCCTCGGGAATCGAATTTTGTATATTTGCCCCATGGAGTTTACCGATCCGGCCGCCTCCTAACAGTCCGATTTTTACTTTGTCTGCCATTTGTTTCAACCTCTTTTCCTGATTTATTTATCGCCGTTAAATTCTTTGATTGCATCCACCATCGCCACAATATTGGGAATGGGCGTATTGGCCTGGATGTTATGGATGGTATTGCATACATATCCGCCGTCTTTGGAGAAAATCTCCAGCCTTTCCAATACCTGCTTACGCACTTCCTCGGGGGTTCCAAAGGGCAGGACTCTCTGGGTGTCCACGCCGCCGCCCCAGAAGACGATGTCTTTTCCGTAAGTGTCCTTCAGCCGCTGCGGGTCCATGCCTTCCGCCGAACACTGCACCGGGTTGATGGCGTCAAAACCGCCCTCAATCAGATAGGGAAGGATCGGGAAAATACCGCCGCAGCAATGTTTCAGCGTCTTCCAGGTGGTATTCTGATGAATCCAGTCGTTCATTTTCTTATAGTAGGGCATATAAAATTCCTTGAATACATCCGGGTTGATGAACGGCCCTCTCTGGGTGCCGAAATCCGTACCGCACAGGAAGAATATATCAATCTCGGAACCAAAAGCATCCCAGTATTTCCGGAAGCTCTGAATCGCCAGGTCCGTACCTTTCTCAAAAACTTCGTGTACATAATCCGGGTACAGAAGAGGCGCCATATACCATTCGGAAATATCACGGATTCCTTTGGGATTTTTTAAGTTGGGTCCCGGAATGTTGTTGGCGTCGCCAAGGCCGAAATAGCCCGGCCCTACCTGGATGGCACGGTTATAGCCTTTTACTTCTTCCAGCACTTTCTTATGATACGCGATCTGGGCATCGGTTACAACCATGTAATCTTCCACATTGTCATCCGGATTGGCCTCGTCCTCGTCAAATTCGGGCGTGCGTGTCAGATTGTCAAAATAGAATCCGTTGGCAGGCATATGGCCGCTGGGCGCGCAGGAATCGTCCCCTTCCGGATATACATAATATCCGCCTTTTCCGTCCTCGTTCACAACCGCGTTGCCGGGAATCAGGACTGTCTCCCCGCGGTAAGACCACTCTTTCCAGTTGTCATTGATATGCCCGTAAGTATCTCCGTAATTATATAACTGCTGCACGTCGCATCCCATGCAGTCTGCCAGATCCGGGTCCACATAGGCTGTCATGGTAGACATATCGTTGATTCTGGGCAGACGTTTTTCCAGCCCGTAATAATCCCGCAGCTGCTTAACCACGATGGCGTTGACCATGGAACAGCACATTCCGCCGAAATCTACCGGCACCTTATCCGGCTGCGTATGCGCAAATGCCGCTTTGACTCTTTCTTTTGATGTCATTATCATACCTCCTATTATAGTTCCGCTACAGCCCTCCCGATGCCCCGTATCTGGAAGCATTTCCGGCTGCTTCGCACCCTGAAATCCTTCCGGGCATCGTTCGGGCTTTCGCTGATTTTAGTTTCGCTGCAGCCTCTCTTACAGCCCTGTATGCTCCGCAATATACTTTCTTGCTTTTAAGGCGTATTCAAAAGGGTTCGCCAGCGCTGGGTCCTGTTCGGCTTCTACAACGACCCAGCCTTTGTAGTCGGCTTCCTCCAGTATCTGAAAGATGGGGGCAAAATCCACGTCTCCGTCCCCGGGTACGGTAAAGGTGCCTGCGCGTACGCCTTTTAAAAAGCTCCATTTTTCTTTCCTTGACTGTTCTACTACTTCTTTTCGCAGGTCCTTTAAGTGAACATGGCGCACGCGGTCCACATATTTTCTTAATACCTTTTCGGGATCAATCCCCGCAAAAGACAGATGGCCACTGTCAAACAGCAGAAATACCAGCTCCGGATCTACGCTTTCCATAAATCTGTCAATCTCTTCCCCGGTCTGCACGACCGTCCCCATATGATGATGGAAAGTCATTGTCATCCCTTTTTCTTTCGCGATTTTACCCAGCTTATTCAATCCGTCTGTCAGAAGCGCCCACTCCCGGTCGTTCATGACATATTTGCCTTCCTGAATCGGATGATCCGGCATTCCCTGGGTGCTGTAGCTCTGCTCAGATACGCCGATGCATTTTGATCCCACCTGTTTTAAAAAGTCGCATTGTCTGATAAATGCACTTTCCGTCTCCTCATAAGGTCTGCTGATCAAAAAAGAAGAAAACCACTGATTGCAGATGGTAAGTCCCCTTAGATCCAGTGCTTTTTTAAGTGTAGCCGGGTCCGTGGGATAATGGCTCCCTACTTCGGAGCCTTTAAACCCTGCCAGCGCCATCTCGCTGATGGTCTGCTCAAATGTATTCTCCTTGCCCAGGTCCGGCATGTCGTCGTTGGTCCATCCGATGGGGGCGATCCCCAGTGAAACTTTATTCTTATCCAACATAATCGTCTACGCTCCGAAATATTTCTGTACAAACGCTTTGGTAACTTCCGCCGCTTTCTTTACATTTTCTTCATGGGGCATCGCATAGTATTCCGGGCGGAACTCTTCAATGGTGCATACGCCGTCAAATCCGATTGCTTTTAACGCTGCCGCGATGGACGGATGGTCTACCACGCCTTCTTCCGGCCAGAGTCTCTTATCATCTCCGCAGGAACCTAAAGGCAGGTCTTCACAGTCGTTCAGATGATACGCGAAAATCTTCTTTCCGTCTGCTTTTTTCAGATCTTCAATATTGGAACACATCTCATGGAAATGGAACGTATCTACCGTAATCCCCACATTTTCTCTGTCCACTGCCTTTACCACATCATAGGCTGTACCGAACTGGTTGATGGAACAGTTGGGCGCGCCGCAGAATTCCAGGGAGATCCGGATATCCGTCCCAACCTTGTCGGCCAGATAGCGAAGTCTTGCAACTGCTTCCTCTTTGATCTCAGATACGCTTTTGTCTTTTACGTCAAAAGTCGGAACCGTGATCAGCATCTTCATCCCGATCGCCTTACATACTTTTATAATAAAATCTGTTTCCTCGTCGATCTCCTTTACGCCGGCTTCGTCTCTCTGGTTAAAATAAACCAGTGTATTGTACGCCCACGGTTTCAAATGATGGTTCTTAAACCAGTCTGCCAGCTCTTCCAGGGTATGCTCTTTTAAGTACTCTTTCACGCAGTCAAAGCGGATCTCGATATAGTCAAATCCGTATTTCTCACATGCCTCCAGGTCTGCCAAAAGAGACTGTCCTTTGCACTCCAGTGCGGTTGCTTCGTTAAATCCTGTCTTCATGATATCCTTTCCTTTCTGTTTTGCGTTCTCGTGAACGCTTTTCGATAAAAAAATAAGCGGTTTACTGATAGAACGCCGGTTTTTCCACGGTTACTACTTTCTCGATCTTTCCTGTTTCCTGCGCTTTTACCAGCGCGTCTGCCGTAACCGCCGCCAGATAGCCGTCCCATGTATTGGGACCTTCAATCACACCTTTTTCGGCACAGTCCACCCAATTCTGGATCTCTGCGTCATAAGCGTCTTTGAACAGCACAAAGCAGTCTGTCGTAATCTCCGTGGACGCTTTCGCGTTTTTACGAATACTGGGCGCCATGGGCGTACCCATCTTCAGCGAGCCGTCCTCGCATACCACTTCACAGTTAATATCGTAACCGAACTTGCAGTTGACAAAACACTCCACATCAATGCAGATGCCGCTCCTGGTACGAAGAAGCATGATCTGCGGATCTTTCAGTTTGGAGTGGGAGTATTTTGTAGTCTTCGGCAGAATTACCTGCACACTTTCATAATCATCGTTTACAAGCCAGTGGCACAGATCAATCTCATGGATCACCGTATCATGTACGGCCATGGGCGTATCATAGTTGGTTCCCACTTCCGGATTGCGGTGGGTGCAGTGCATCATCAGCGGTTCCCCGTATGCGCCTGTGGCAATCTCCTCTTTGATCTGGATATACCCTTTATGATAGCGGCGCATAAATCCCAACTGTATCAGATGTTTTCCGGAAGCGGCTTCCGCCTCCATGACCTTCCTGCAGTCGTCCGCCGTCGTGCAGAGAGGTTTCTCGCAGAATACCCGTTTACCTGCCCTGACGGCAGCAAGAAGGTCGTCGCAGTGCGCAAAGCCCGGACTTACAATGAGTACCGCTTCCACTTCCGGATCCTCAATCAACGCTTTACTGTCCGTATATACTTTCGCACCCCCGGCAATCTGCGCCGCTTTTTTCGCGCCTTCTTCAAATACGTCGGATACCGCCACTACCTGCGCGCCCTGGGTTCTTTCTGTTATCCTTTTGATATGGTCTCTTCCCATGCCGCCGCATCCAATTACTCCTACTTTTAACACTTATTTTTCCACCTTTCTTTATTTCGACTCTGTTTTAAGAAAATTAAGCCGGATGATTCTGAAAAACCGCCCCCTATGGGGCAGGGTTTTTCAGAAAAATATTTCCATGTGGTACTTATGCTTTCTTCGCGTTTTTGCGCATATCCAGTACCACAGAACCAACGATAATCAGGCCTTTGACAATGTTGGTCATATTGTCGTCCACCTTCAGCATAACCAGGCCGTTGTTGATGACGCCCAGGATCAGAATACCCGCAAGCACGCCGGACGCGCGGCAGATACCGCCTGTATGGGAAGTACCGCCCACGGTAGCCGCGGCGATGGCGTCCAGCTCGTAGTTCAGTCCCGAATTGGCCGGGTCGGCGCTTCCTGAACGTCCTGCCAGCAGCATACCTGCCAGCGCGGCGCACACAGAACAGAATACATAGACAAGGATCAGATTCTTCTCTACATTGATGCCGGCCACGCGGGCTGCCTGATCGTTTCCGCCGATGGCATATACGTTCTTTCCAAAACGTGTCTGGGTCAGAAGGAAAGCGGATATAATAAACATCACGATAAATACCAGGATGATCACCGGAAAACCGCCGATCTTACCTGAGCCGAGGAAACGAAAGCTTTCGGACAGATTCGATACAGGCCGGTTGGTATAGATCTTCGCCGATGCACGGCAGATTAACTGCGCGCCCAGTGTGGCGATAAACGGCGGAATCTTCGTATACGCGATCAGCGCGCCGTAGACCGCGCCGATGGCAGCGCCGATTAAAAGGCCGATCACAAGCACCACCGGAGCGGGCAGCGTGCCAAGGCCCGGATGCAGCGCGTTGGCATAATCCGCAGGCTGTACCAGAGACGCCGTGATACAGGCCACCAGACCCGCGGACGCGCCGATGGTCAGGTCGATTCCTTTGGACAGGATAGCGAACATAACGCCGAATGCCATAATACCCTTTACTGCCTCACCGGAAAGCAGCGTAATCAGGTTGTTGACTGAGAAAAAGCTTGGCTGCGCAATGCCCATGATGATAACCAGGGCAATCAGCACCAGCCAGATAAAGTTCTGGGAGGCAAATTTTTTAAAATCAAATGATTTACTGTTCATGGTTACCCTTCTTTCTTTATGATTTGCCGGCGGCCGCCTGGTCCGACGTCTCGCTGGTGGCGTATTTAAGGATCAGTTCAGATGAAAAATCACTTCGGTCTATGACACCCGTCGTATAGCCTTCATGCATGATCACAATACGGTCACTCATACCCATGACTTCCGGCATCTCGGATGAGATCATGATGATGGCTTTGCCTTCACCTGCCAATTGTGTGAGCAGCGCATGAATCTCCGATTTGGCGCCCACATCGATGCCCCGGGTAGGCTCATCGACGATCAGGATATCCGGATCTGTCAAAAGCCACCTGCCCACCAGCACCTTCTGCTGGTTACCGCCGGAAAGATTCTGTATGGGCGTATCGATGGAAGGCGTTTTCGTCCTTAATTTCTCCACATATTCTTCTGTATCCGAAATCATCTTTTTATGATTCAGCGGAAAGCCATACCGTTTCAGGCTGGCAAGCGCCGTATTCTCCTTAATACTCAGAAGTCCTACGATACCGTTGCCTCGCCTGTCCTCTGTCAGCAGCGCGATTTTATGGGCAATTGCCTGCTCCGGCGACCTGATGTCGATCTCCTTCCCGTCTTTCCATACTCTGCCGCCGGTCTTATGGCGGATGCCGAACAGCGTCTCCACTGTCTCTGTACGGCCTGCGCCCACCAGTCCCGCAAAACCTAAAATCTCGCCTTTATGAAGTTCAAAGGAAACGTCTTTGACCGCACGTCCCGCGGACAGATGCTCCACCTTCAGAACAGTCTCACCGATGGGACACTCTACTTTCGGGAACATGTCGGTTACCTCGCGTCCTACCATCAGCGTGATCAGTTTGTCATGATCCAGATTCGACGCCAGGTCTGTGGTGACATATTCACCGTCGCGGAATACGGATATATCGTCCGAAATCCTGAAGATCTCATCCATTTTATGGGATATGTAAATAATAGCCACATTCTTTTCTTTCAGTTCGGCGATGATGCGGAACAGATGCTCAACTTCCACATCCGTCAAAGCCGATGTGGGCTCATCCATAATCACGATCCGGCTGTCGTAGGAGACGGCTTTTGCGATCTCCACCATCTGCATTTTCGCCACAGACAGCTCCTTCATCTTCGCGTCCGGGTCCACATCCAGCCCCAGTTTCTCAAACAGGGCAATGCTGTCCTCACGCATCTTCTTATGGTCTACCATAAAGGGGTTTTTCATAGGCACCCGTCCCAGCCACAGGTTTTCCGCCACACTGCGCTCCGGCACCGGCGACAATTCCTGATGGATCATGGAGATACCTGCTTTAATCGCTTCCAGCGTGGATTTAAAATGAACTTCCCTGCCATCGTACACGATCTTTCCGGATGTGGGCGGATGGATACCGATCAGGCATTTCATCAGTGTCGATTTGCCTGCGCCGTTTTCACCCATAAGCGTATGCACTGTGCCCGGCCTTACTTTGAGCTGCACGCCCTTGAGCGCGCGTACACCCGGAAATTCCTTGACGATATCGGTCATTTCAAGAATATACTCCTGGCTCACTTATTTCACCTCATTCTCTTTTTTTATAAAAGGGGACATTGCATCCAATGCCCCCTTAAGTTCCCAAAGAAACGGCTGTCTATCTGTTCTGATACTCGGAAGCCTTATCCGGCGTAACAGGCTCAAACGGAACCCATACAATATTGCCGGTCTCGTCTGTCTCATAATCGGTGCCTTCATTGATCGGTTTGCCCTCGATCATATTTGCGGCTGCTTTCAGGGCGCCGAAGCCCTGTCCGTTGGGGTCCTGGAATACGGTCATGGCAAGCGTACCGTCCACCAGCGCCTGCAGGCCGTCCACTGTCGCATCGATTCCTACGATCGGGATGGATTTGGGGTCCAGACCCTGCGCCAGCATGGCTTCCACCGCGCCAAGGGCCATTGCGTCATTATTTGCAATGATGCAGTCATATTCGGTCGTCGTCAGAAGCGGGGAGATCATATCCATTGCGGTGGAGCGGTCATACTCTGCTACCAGCGGCGCCGCTGCCTCGATGGGATTTAAGCCGCCTGCTTTCATCTGCTCGATGACAGACTGGGTACGCTGCGTCGTATGTACCAGGCCTAAAGTACCCTGAAGAAGCAGGTAGCGGACATCCGTCTGTCCTTTCTCTTTGAAATACTCTGCAAGGAACTGTCCCTGATAACCGCCGGATGTCATCTCGTTAGAGCCGACGAAAGCCGCGTTCTCTCCAAGGACGGAAGTATCTGCAGGAGCACGGTTTACAAATACAACTTTCATATCGCCTGCGGCGTCAATGCACTGCTGCGCCGTCTCTGCATCTACGAGATTTACAAGTACCGCGCTGTCGCCCGCGTTGCGTGCAGACTCGATGTACTGGATCAGCTTGCTGGTGTCATTGTTGGCATCCTGGGTGGAAAGCGTTACGCCCAGCTCCGACGCCGCGCTTTTTGCTCCCTCCTCCAGGGCGCTTAAGAACTCATCCCTCAGAGACATGATCAGCGTCATGCTGTAGCCGCCTTCTGCAGGAGCCGCCGCATCACCCTCCGCAGGCGCTTCTGCAGATGCGTCCGGTGCTTCTGTTTCGCTGGAATTTGAGGAATCCGCAGGCGTGCTGGTGCTGCCGCCGCCGCATCCTGTGAGGACTCCGCCAAGCATTGTACATGCCAACAAAGTTGCCAATAACCTTTTCTTTTTCATAGTGTCTTCTCCTTATATTTTATTTGGGAAGCCTTCCCTTCCCTTTTTTCGTTATTTTACCATTGCGTTCACGAGAACGCAATATGCTTATTAGACAAATTTACCAATAATTTTTTAGTACATTTGCATAAACAATAAAAAAAGCAGGGTATTTACACGCAGCTTTCCTGTTTCATGCAAATACCCTGCCTGCATCGCTTTGCCGATGCCTGCACTCTATACGAGATTATATTTTGTCTTAATGGAAATTTCGGTATATGTAAACTCCGCTTCCCGTTCGTTTCCGTAAAACAGTTTGTTAAAAAGAATCTGAACCGGCTCGTACCCCTGCCTGTGGCCCTCCTGTCCCAGAAGGAACTGCACTTTCCCTTCCCGAAGGAACTGTTTGTTCTGGTCGGTCAGGTCATTGGAGATCACTTTTACCCGTCCTGTCATTCCCAGCTCTTCCAGCGCTTTGCACACGCCCTGCACGCCGGAAGCAGACAGGTAGATTCCTCCGATATCATCATATTCTTTTAACATGCCTTTCGTGATCATCTCCGACATCCGGTCGTCCTCAAACGCATACTGAACATCCAGAAGCTTAATATCTTCCCGGCAGGATACAAGTTCTTCAGAAAAACCGCTGATCCTGTTCTTGTTGGAATTATTGGTGGGATATCCGGAGATCATCAGCACCCGGCTGTCTTTGGGCAGTATCTCCGCCATCAGTCCCGCCGCCACTCTCCCGCCCTGGAGAGCGTCCGGCCCGATAAAGCAGATCCTTTTTGAACCCTGTATGTCGCAGTTTATCGTAACGACCGGTATATGTTCCGCCGCAAAGGCGTCAATGGTATTCCTTACGCGCTCATCCTCGGCAGGCACAACCGCGATTCCGTTGCATCCGGCCTCTTTTAACTCCTGCATGGTGTTTATTGTCTGATCCACATCCATGCTTTCTATCTCCCGGATCAGCACCTCAGCCCCCATCTGCTCCACTTCTTTTTTGGCCTCTATTGCGCCTTCCATGACTTTTCCCATAAACGGAGTCTTTGGCTGTATAATTACCCCTATTTTAATTGCCCTGCGGGACATGACCAACGCTCTTCCTGCCCGGTTCGGCTGATACCCCATCTCTTTTGCAATCCTGCGGACCCGCTCGGCCACCTCGGGGTTAATGCGCCCTCTGTTATTTAAAGCTCTGTCCACCGTCCCTCTTGATACGCCGGCTGCATCTGCGATCTGCTGCGATGTTACAGCCATATACAACAACCTCCTAAACTCTGATTCTGCGTATTATTATAGCATTTTTGCACCGAAAAACAAGTTGTTAAAAGAATATCAATCTATAATGGACAACTTTTTCAATCATCTGCTCCCTGGGTACTTTCCGCCTCAAAAAATGCTTTCCGAAATCTGGACGGGGACATGCCTACCTGTTTGGCGAACATTTTATTAAAATTATTCAGTGTATCGAATCCTGCTTCCATGGCAATCTGTGTCACCTGTTTATGGGTCGTGGTCAGAAGCGTCTGCGCTTCTCCCAGCCTGCGGTGATTGACATACTGCATGGGCGAATAGCCTGTTTCGCGTTTAAACACTCTCGAAAGATAATAAGGGCTTATATGCACCGCTTTACTGATCATCTCCAATGTCAGCTCGCTTGCATAATGTTCGTCTATATATCGTTTTACACACTCGCAGACAGTGTTTTCTTCTCCGGCGGGACAGTTTTTTTCTGCTTCCCCGGCGCCTTGCCTGCGTTCCTCCAGAAGTCCCAGGATCAGGGCAATATATGCACGCATCAGCTGTTCTGCCGTCTGCGCATAGCCGGACGGGCGCTCGCAGTGCAGGCTGTAGATCATCTTCATCAATGCCCGCACACGTTCAAACTGCGCGCCTGCCGGAAGAACCGGGCATTCGCCTGCAGGCAGAAGCACATTCTCCGGCATTCCCAAAAGCCGCATCCGGCGGATATTGCAGCAATAGCTGACTGTATCGCCCCGCATGGTATTTTCCTCATGCAGCACACCCGCATTATGGATCAGGATATCTCCCTGTTTCACCGAATAGCGCTTCATTCCGCACAGGCGGACGCCTTCCCCTTTGGAAATAAAACTGATCTCAACCTCATCTGTATGTAAATGCACGGCAAACAGGGAACGGTCGTCCGGACGATATACCGTACGGGCGATGGATTTAAACACAGGCTCGCCGCCCGGAGCAAACAAAGGTTCCATCTGTTCCGGCTGCGGGAAATAAGAAATCATACAACCAACACTCCTTTCCTGGCTGCTTTTTAGTATAGCAACTTCCCGTCTGCCCGGCAATATGCAAAAACGCCGCACCCTTCAAAAGATGCAGCGTTTTCATAAAATATAAAGAGAAAAATAAAGCAAGTACATCCTATTAACGATAGTCGTATTCAGGTTCTTCCGAAGCAAAGATAACCGGATTGCCCATATGGGAAGCATAGGTCGCCGCCAAAGCCATTACGATAATAAAAAGCTGCATCATAGTTGTAATCTCCTTTCATTTCCCTGTTGCTTTTTATGTTGTTTTATGGCTTTATTATAGTCGGCAGAGGCCTTTTACGCTATGTATTTCTTGCCCTGTATCAGGGATTTCCAAGCCGTTTTACCGTTTCTTTTGGAAGTATTATGAAATTCTTGCTTTTATTTTCCCAGTAATTCTCTCTCAATCCGTTCTCTTGCTTCCGGAGCCTGCCGGTTCATCTTCTCAGGAAATCCAAAGTAGCTTACACAGGCGATATTATCGCCGCCGGCCTTGGGAGCGTCCGGCTTTAACTGTTTATTGGCAAAATCCATCTCCCGAAGGGTCTCAAAGATCCCGTCGAAATCCACGTCGCCCTCTCCCATGGCCAGGTGCTGATGAATCGTCACATCCGCGCGGCCGCGGCTGTTCAGACAGGGGGGATTGGCGATATAGCGGCAGTCAAGCGTCTGGTTAAAGGTATCGGCGAACAGCACATGGGTCAGTTCATCGCCTGCATATTTTAACATGGAACGCACGTTGCCTTTCCCCTGGTCATAAAAGAAACCGTGGGCGGCGGAATATACATAACCCAGATAGGGGGAGCGGAAAGATTTTACCATGTCGCAGGTCTCATTATTCAGTTCGCAGAAATCATAAGGATGAGACTGAATCTCCACGCGGATCTTTTCTTTTTCGATGATCGGGAGCAGTTCTTCCATGGACTTAAACCACATGCCGTTGCAGATCTCCTGCTGGTTGGGATCGCCGGAAAACTCCGTGTTAATGACCTGTACGCCCATATCGGCCGCGATCCGGATCATCCGTTTCCAGTTGGCAACCGCAAATTGCCTCTGTTCTTCCGTAGGACCTGACCAGCGGTACACCACAATAAAAGACGAGATTTCCACGCCGGTCTCTTTTAGTGCCTGCCTGTATTCCTGTTCGCACTCTTTGGAAAAGAGCGGGTGTTTGTAAAATGGATTAATCCTGGGATGGGGGGACTGTTCTATGTATTTATACCCCCAGTCCGCCACCTGATGAACCATACGGTTAATATCCATCTGTTTTGCAAGCACATCCACGTCAAATGCTATTTTCATATTGTCTGTCTCCTTTATACATTATTTTGCGTTCACGAGCACGCATTTGATCTAACTATATCGTTTTCGGATTTTGTTGTCTATTGACATTATTGATAAAAATTTAATGGGAATTTTGTGGATATTCGCCAATGGAGATCGTATCCGCCTACATTCCGATCAGCACAGTTTTTCCTTCAAAAGCAAATCCATAGGCCCGGATCTTATCAGACAGAATCCCTTTTGCTTCCAGCGACGCTTTATAATTCTTTTCCCTGATCTGGTCCAATGCGTTTTGTACCGTCTCTTCCAGACTCTTTTCCCGTCTGGAGTTTTTTACTTTAAACTCCAGAATATAAGCGTTATCAGACCTGTTCAGCGGTTCCAACATCACATCATACCGCCCGAATCCGCTTTCTCTGTTGGAAAGAACGGTATATCGATCCGCCAGGTCTACCATCAGCCCCAGGACAAAGCCGTGGTAAAAGCGTTCCGGCTCCGCGTCCGAAGGCTGCCTGCCTGTGTCGAAGCTGCTGAAACTTTGCAGCGCCACCCTGTTCATATATTCATTCATGGCGTCCAGATCGCCCTGTTCCATGGCTTTGATAAAAGCATTGTACGCGGGCGTCCTTTCTGAAAACCAGCCCTCTATCATCTGTTCAAACATTAAAAATACTTCTTTATTCGTCAGTTTCAGATCATATTCGTATTGCCCGCGTTCATTCTGGACCACACGCTCTGCTTTCAGATAACCGCCTGCCAGAAACAGGCTCCAAATCGCGCTTTCAGAATGATTCAACTGACTGAATACGATCTGTTCGTCAATCTTTGTATGCAGTATTTTGCCTTTCAGCAAATCTTCCATGGCAAGTTTTACCTCACAGCTTCCCTCACGGATCAATTTTCCTGCCAGACTGTTGCTGCTTGTATTTGCCCAGTACGGGGCAAATTTCTTCTTATCCAGATAATTTAAAATAGACCATGGATTATAAATTGCCATCTGTCTTCCGAAAGTAAAGCCGTCATACCAGTCTTTTACTGCGTCTTTCTGGTCTGACAATCCGTATTCTTCCAACGCTGACCAGACTTCCTCCTGCGTAAAGCCAAAAGAAGTTTCATACTTTTCGGATGTCGTAGTGACAATTTCCAGATTATTTAAGTCAGAAAATATAGACTCCCTGCTGACCCGGGTAATCCCGGTCATGACTGCACGTTCCAGGTAAGGATTGGTCTTAAAAGTAGAGTTAAATAAACCTCTGATAAATTCTGTCAGTTCCTCCCAGTATCCATGCACATACGCTTCCTGCATGGGCGTATCATATTCGTCCAGCAACAGAATCACTTTTTTCCCATAATAACCGGTCAGATACTTTGACAGTTCCTTAAGAGAACCGGTTGCGATATAATTCTCCATTTCTGCGGATATTTTATGATACAATTCTTTTTCGTCTTCATTCATATGTCCGCTGTCCGTCAGGAAATCATATTGATTATACAGATTTTTAATCGCATGGCAAATCTTTTTCCGCGCTTCTGCAAAAGAACTTTCTTTTACATCCGCGAAGCTTAAAGCAATCACAGGAAAAGTTCCCTGGAGCTTTTGGTATTTTTCTTCTTTCCAGATGGCAAACTTCCCGAACAGTTTTTCTCCCTTACCTGCATATTTCACGGAAAAAAACTGTTCCAGCATACTCATATTCAGTGTTTTTCCAAAACGGCGGGGGCGGGCAATCAATGTGACCATATCTTTATTTTCCCACCACTCTTTTATAAATGCCGTCTTATCAATATAGAACACATCCTTTGTAATCAACTGTTCAAAATCCTGGTATCCAATTCCCACTGTCCTTGCCATATTCACGCCTCCTAACATACATGCGGATCTGTGTATCCATTATAATATGCTTCCCTGCTTTATTCAATCCTTCAGCTCCCGCGAAAATACGCATTTTCGGTGACAGCGCATATCATCCATGTTATAATAATTATCATAAACGATCAGATTTTTGGAGGTGTTGTATCTATGCGCCCTGTTATTGTAAGAAATACAGTTATTGGAGAAGGACGCCCGAAAATATGCGCGCCCATCGTCGGACATACCATTGAAGAAATCAAAAGAGAAGCAGAGGCATTTGTGTCTGTTCCTGTGGATGTGGCGGAATGGCGGGCAGATTATTTTGAAAATGTGTTTGAAACGGACCGCCTGTTAGAAGCCGCAAAGAGATTACGGGAAACACTGGGCGATCTGCCGCTTCTTTTTACCTTCCGTACTTCCAATGAAGGCGGAGAAAAAGAGATTGATGAAGATGCGTATAAGGCTCTGCTTCATACAATAGCAGCGAGCGGTTATGCAGATCTTGTGGATGTGGAGATCTTTATGGGGGAAGAACTGTCCCGGCAGATCATTGAAGATACACATAAATATGGTGTCAAAGTCGTAGGTTCAAACCACGATTTTCACAAAACGCCGCCCGAAGAAGAGATCATCCGGCGACTGGATGTGATGCAGCGGCTGAAGGCTGATATCCTTAAAATCGCCCTGATGCCCCGGACCCGGCGCGACGTCCTGACGCTGCTTTCAGCTACGCTAAAAATGCAGGAACAGCACACCGACCGGCCTCTTGTCACCATGTCCATGGGAGGGATCGGTGTGATCAGCCGCCTGGCCGGGGAGAGCTTTGGCTCCGCGCTGACCTTCGGCGCAGTATCCAAAGCTTCCGCTCCCGGACAGATCGGTGTGCAGGAACTGGCGTGCGTGCTGGATATCATACACAACAGTTTATAATGCTTTATATTCCTCCATGATCTTTGCAAACGCCGGCATAGCGTTCAGGATCGTCCTCTCGGACACACAGTAGGAAATACGCACATAACCGGTACAGCCGAACGTATCGCTGGGCACAACCAATACATCGTGTCTCTTCGCATGTTCGGAAAATGCATTGGCGTCAGGTTCCAAAGACTTGACGAACAGATAAAAAGCTCCCTGCGGATAGACACATTCATAGCCTAATTTTGTCAGTCCGTTGTATAATAAATCCCTGTTTTTTGCATAGGCCTGAATATCGCCGGTAATATCCGCGCATTTGGCTACAGTCTTCTGAAACAGCACCGGAGCGCAGACATAACCCAAAGCCCGTCCGGCGCCGTTTACAGCCGCCATCAGACGTTTTGACTCCGCCGCTTCATTCGGCACAATGATATAGCCGATCCGCTCTCCCGGCAGGGATAAAGATTTGCTGTAAGAATAACATACAATCGTATTTTCATAATAAGACGGCGCATAAGGAACAACCGTTCCGTCATACACGATCTCCCTGTAAGGCTCATCCGAGATCAGATAGATGGATGTACCGTATTCTTTCTGCTTACGCCGAAGCACTTCCGCCAGGCGGCGGATCGTTTCTTCCGAATAGACGACGCCGCTGGGATTGTTGGGTGAATTGATGATCACACCTTTGGTTTTCCTGCTGATCAGCTTTTCAAAAGCCTCAAAGTCAATCTGAAAATCCCTGGTATCCGCCGGCGTCACCAGAAGTTTCGCTTTCGCGTTCTCCACCCATACGGTATACTCGGGGAAAAACGGAGCAAATGTGATAAACTCGTCTCCCGGATCAGTCAGCGCGTGAATGCTGATATTCAGAGAGGCCGCCGCGCCGACAGTCATATAAAAATTATCTGCCGTATAGTGCGTACCGAATCGGCGGTTCACGGACTCTGCTAACTGCTTCTTTACTTCCGGATCTCCTGATGCCGGAGAATATCCATGTAAAATCTCTGCCGGTTCCTCCAAAAGCTCCAAAAGCGCCTCCTTTACCTGCGGCGGAGCGGGGATACTTGGATTCCCGATACTAAAATCATAGACCTTATCCTCCCCAACCACTTTTTTTCTCTCCAGTCCATACGCAAACAGCTCCCGGATCACGGAACTTTTGCTTCCGTATTCATACATTGCTTCGTTGATCATGCGACTTCGCCTCCTCTTCGTGTTATGATCTTTCATCATTCTTCCCTGGTATCAGAATATAAAAAGACACCCCGCAGACAGCCTTTTCCTGTCTGCGGGGATCGTTTTTTACAATATTATACAAGCTCTAATACGACTTCCATCGCAGCATCGCCTTTTCTCTGGCCGATCTTAACGATCCTGGTATAGCCGCCGTTCCTGCCTGCGTATTTTGGTGCGATCTCGTCAAAGATCTTTGCAACCATATCTACTTCCTTTGTTTTCTTCTTCTTGCCTTCTACCGGAACTTTTACCGGATAGAGGACTTTCAGCATCTGTCTTCTGGCATGCAGTCTGGAGGGAAGATCCTTTTTGATCTCTTTCTCCACTTCGTCATACATGGTCACCTTCTTGCCGTCAACCACTTCTTTGACTCTCTTGCCGTCTTTATCTTTGCGGGCAACTTTTGCCGTAACTTTTACAGTCTCGAAGTTGTCCTTTTCTTTTACGCCCAAAGCAATCAGTCCTTCTGCAATCTTACGGACCTCCTTTGCCTTTGACTCTGTCGTAACAATCTTACCATGTAATAACAGGGCAGTTACCTGGCTTCTTAATAAAGCTTTACGCTGAGAAGCGGTTCTGCTCAGTTTTCTATAACCAGCCATTTTTATCTCCTCCATTCGTTGCGCCCCGGGCCATGCTTCTTCGGTCTTACTGACAGGGGGTCTGGCTTCCAACTTCTATCGGTCGGCCTTCGGCCTCCCTTTACTCTTCGCTCTGGTTTAATTCCAGGCCAAGCTCTTTTAACTTCGCAAGGACTTCCTCCAGTGACTTACGTCCCAGATTACGGACTTTCATCATGTCTTCGGATGTCCGGTTGCACAGCTCTTCTACGGTATTGATGCCGGCTCTCTTCAGACAGTTAAAGGAACGCACGGACAGCTCCAGCTCGTCGATATTCATCTCAAGCACTTTTTCTTTTTCGTCGCTCTCCGTCTCCACCATGATCTCCGCAGACTTGGCATTCTCGGACAGGTCAATGAAAAGACTCAGATGCTCGCTTAATACTTTAGCTGCCAGGCTGACAGCTTCATCCGGTCCCAAAGTTCCGTTCGTGAACACATCCAGCGTCAGTTTGTCATAGTCGGTGATCTGACCCACACGGGTATTCTCCACTGTCAGATTCACACGTTCCACAGGAGTATAGATAGAATCCACCGCGATCACGCCGATGGGCAGTTCTTCATTTTTATTCCTGTCTGCGCTTACATAGCCTCTGCCCCGGGTAATGGTCAGCTCCATATACAATTTGCTGTCCGCACCGCCGTTCAGATGCGCGATCACCACATCCGGATTCAGGATCTCAATATCCGAATTACACTGGATATCCGCTGCTGTGACGACACCTTCACCTTCGAAATCAATATAAGCAATCTTTGCTTCTTCTGAATCACTGATGTTCTTGATCGCCAGGCTTTTGATATTCATGATGATCTCTGTTACATCTTCTTTTACACCTGGGATGGAGCTGAATTCGTGAAGTACACCGTCAATCTTCACCTGACTGACTGCAGCTCCCGGTAAAGATGAAAGCATGATTCTTCTCAGGGAATTACCAAGGGTCGTACCATAGCCTCTTTCTAATGGTTCCACTACGAATCTACCATATTTTTTATCTTCTGAAATATCTGCGATCTCAATCTTAGGTTTGTTAAATACTACCACTAAAAAGCCCCTCCTGTTCTGTGCCGGGTGACGAAATCCTGCTTACGAAACACAAAAGTGTCCCGTAAGCGGTTGGTTTTAATTATTTGGAGTACAACTCGACGATGAGCATCTCGTTTACCGGAACATCGATCATATCCCTGGTCGGAAGTTCCTTCACAAGGCCTTTTAAGTTCTCCAGGTCTGCATCCAGCCATTCCGGAACCAGTCTGCCTGCGGTTGCCTCTGCAATCGCTTTATAGCGGTCAGAACTCTTGCATTTCTCTTTGATCTCTATGCTGTCTCCGGCTTTTACCAGATAAGACGGAATATTTACCTGTTTGCCGTTTACCAGTACATGTTTGTGATCAACGATCTGTCTTGCCTCCTGGCGTGTTCTTGCAAAGCCAAGGCGGAAGATTACGTTATCCAGCCTGGACTCCAGCATGGTCATGAGATTCTCACCGGTCATGCCCTTCATGCGGTCTGCCTTCTCATAATAATTACGGAACGGCTTCTCCAGCACGCCGTAGATGAATTTTGCTTTCTGCTTCTCTCTTAACTGAAGGCCGTACTCGGAGATTTTCTTATTGCCTCTCTGGGTGTTCCTTCTGGATTTTTTATCAATTCCCAAATAAATCGGATCCAGGCCCAAAGACCTGCATCTTTTAAGGACTGGTGTTCTGTTAATTGCCATCTTTCATACCCTCCTGATCAGACTCTTCTACGTTTTGGCGGACGACAGCCATTGTGCGGTACCGGGGTTACATCTGTAATACTGATCACCTCAAGCCCGCATGCCTGCAGTGCGCGGATTGCAGCTTCTCTTCCTGAACCGGGTCCTTTTACAAATACATCTACTGTCTTTAAACCGTGAATCAATGCCGCCTTTGTGGCAGTCTCAGCAGCCATCTGGGCTGCATACGGAGTAGATTTCCTTGAACCTCTAAAACCAAGACCACCGGCACTTGCCCAGCTTAACGCGTTGCCCTCTGCATCTGTCAGGGTAACGATCGTGTTATTAAAAGATGACTGGATATGTGCCTGTCCGCGTTCAACGTTTTTCTTAATACGCTTCTTTGTCACTTTCTTCGTAACTTTAGCCATTTTTAAACTAACCTACTTTCTTCCTATTCTTCCTGTCTTATTTCTTCTTATTTGCAACGGTTTTCCTTGGACCCTTTCTGGTTCTTGCGTTGGTCTTTGTCTTCTGACCGCGAACCGGAAGGCTCTTACGATGACGGACGCCTCTGTAGCACCCGATCTCCTGAAGTCTCTTGATATCCATGGCGATCTGTCTTCTGAGATCACCTTCTACAGTCTGTGTCTGGTCGATCACCGCGCTGATCCTCCTGACTTCGTCATCCGTCAGATCCCTGACACGGGTATCCGGGCTGACATCTGCCTCTTTCAGAATACGGTTGGAACTTGACCTTCCGATTCCGTAGATGTAGGTAAGTCCGATCTCTACGCGTTTTTCTCTTGGTAAATCTACACCAGCAATACGAGCCATTGTGATTATTCCTCCATCTCTTCTACTACAATATTTTCCTAAATGAGGCCCCGGACAGCGGATCCCATCCGTACGCCCAAATGGGTAAAGACCCATTCTTTCCGGTACTTTTTATAAATTCCCGGTTTTAAGCAATATCATCTCTTATGAATAATCTCCACTTATAACAGTCTTTTATTATAATCAGCCGTTCCACATATCCGTGTGTATCGACTGCAGCCGCACATATTAAAAAACCGACAAGCGCTAATATTCACAAATCAGCCTTGTCTCTGTTTGTGTTTTGGATTTTCACAGATTACTCTGATACTACCTTTTCTTTTGATGATTTTGCACTTTTCGCAAATAGGTTTCACCGATGATCTAACTTTCACAGTAAAGTCCTCCTTTCATCTTTTCCTTTCCGCAGACATACAAAGTCCGCAAAATCATGCTTGTATATTATACCAGAAGCCTGTTGGCAATGCAAGCGTTTTTTTATTTATTTCTCTTTATTTATCACGCCAGATAATACGTCCTTTTGATAAGTCGTATGGGGAGAGCTCAATGGTCACTTTGTCACCCGGCAGGATCCGGATAAAATTCATCCTGAGTTTTCCGCTGATATGGGCAAGCACCTTATGGCCGTTCTCCAGTTCCACCTGAAACATGGCGTTGGGTAATTTTTCTATTACGGTTCCTTCGATTTCAATTACATCTGCTTTAGACATGTTTATCCTCCTGCCGGTTTCGGCTTTCTGATTGAATGATTTGCTTAATATGTTCGTTCTGAAGCGGTTTTTTGCTTTCAAGCGCCTGTTTTATGACTTCCGGAATCCGGTGAATAACCTGTATATGCCGGATATTTTTTTTCTTGGGCTTATCCAGTGTCCGCAAACTGCCGTCCACTAACCATACATATTCTTCTTCCGCCCGGATTATGATATAAAGTCTGTTCCGGTCATGCCCTGACAGGGACTTTGCCAGCATTCCTCTTTCTATTTTCACCATGAATCCTCCGGTCTCACATATGGAGCGTCAAAAGCTCCGGTTCTCCGTCTGTGATCAGTACCGTATTTTCATAGTGGGCGGAAGGCTTATGGTCCTTGGTGACGACGGTCCATTTATCTTCTTCCCAGATAACCTCCCAGGTTCCCATATTGATCATGGGTTCTATGGCAAGGGTCATTCCCGGCACCAGTTTCATCCCTCTTTTTTTCTGACGGAAATTGGGAACCTGCGGATCTTCATGAAGGCTAGTTCCAATTCCGTGGCCTACCAGATCCTGTACAATCCCATAACCGAACTGGCTCACATAATCGTCGATAGCCGCCGAGATATCATACAGGTGGTTGCCTGCCTTCGCATACTTAAGCCCCTCAAAAAAGCTCTGTTTTGTCACATCCATAAGCTGCTTTAACTCCGGGCTGATCTTTCCTACCGCATAGGTCCTGGCCGCATCCGAATGATATCCTTTATAGATCAGGCCCGCATCCAGGCTGACAATATCCCCTTCTTTCAGAATGTGGTCCCTTCTGGGAATGCCGTGTACGACTTCGTCATTGACCGATACACAGATGGATGCCGGAAATCCTCCATAGTGAAGGAAGTTGGGAATGCACCCTCTTTTACGGATTGCCTTCTCCCCGCATTCGTTGATTTCCATGGTAGAGATGCCAGGCCGTATGATCCTGCCCATCTCCTCATATACGCCTTCCAGCAGATGTCCCGCTTTACGCATCAATTCAATTTCTTTTGCAGATTTAACTGTGACAGACATGTGTTAAGCTCCTAAAATCTCTACAATCGCCCGGAATACGGCTTCCATATCCATAGTACCGTCTACTTCTCTCAAGATGCCTTTTCCATTATAATAGTCAATCAGAGGCTGTGTCTGCTCATGGTAAACCGAAAGACGCTTCTTAACTGTCTCCGGTTTATCGTCATCCCGAAGGATCAGCTCCGCTCCGCAGCTGTCACAGATATTTTCCACCCTGGTTGGGGCATATACCAGATGGTATGTAGCTCCGCAGCCCACGCAGGCGCGGCGTCCGCCCATTCTCTTTACGATGTTCTCATCGGGGATTTCCACATCGATCGCGTAATCTATGGACTCTGACAGTTCTGACAGGGCTTTGTCCAGGCACTCAGCCTGCGGAATTGTCCTTGGAAATCCGTCCAGAATATATCCCTCCTTACAGTCCGCCTGCTGTATGCGGTCCACCACCAGATCACAGGTCAGCTCATCGGGTACCAGAAGTCCCTGATCCATATAAGTCTTTGCTTTTTTCCCCAGCTCTGTGCCGTTCTTAATATTGGCACGGAAAATATCTCCTGTAGAAATATGAGGAATGTGATATTTTTCAGCGATTTTTTTCGCCTGTGTCCCTTTACCGGCGCCTGGCGCGCCTAACATAATAATCTTCATAATAGTATTCTCCATTTTTACCAAATTTATACAACCGCTTTAGAAAAGCCTGTACGAAGCTACCCATGGTAGTACTTCCCGTACAGGCTTTTGTTTCTCATTGTTCTAATCGTTCAGGAAACCTTTGTAGTAGCGTACCAGCATCTGAGATTCAATCTGTTTGAGAGTCTCAAGGACGACTCCCACGATGATGATGATAGAAGTGCCTCCAAAAGATACGTCGGCTCCAAAGAATCCGTTAAATGCGATGGGGATCACACATACGATGATCAGTCCGATCGCTCCGATAAATACAATGTAATTTAAAATCTTGCTGAGATATTCTGTCGTTGGCTTGCCCGGCCGGATACCAGGGATAAATCCTCCCTGACGCTTCATATTATTGGAAATTTCAATCGGATTAAATGTGATGGAGGTATAGAAATAAGCGAAAAATACCACCAGCACAATGTAGATCAAAAGACCGATCGAATATACCGGCTGCTTCGGATCACACCAGCTGGACTGGCTGAGTCCTGTAAGGATTCTGCCGCCTATGCCGGTTCCGCCTGTCTTGCCAAGCAGCGATGCGATTACACCCGGAAAACTCATCAGGGAAGAAGCAAAAATGACAGGAATGACGCCTGCCGTATTTACTTTTAACGGGATATTGGTGGACTGACCGCCAACCATCTTGCGTCCCTGCATTTTCTTTGCGTACTGCACCGGAATCCGGCGTTCCCCTCCCTGAAGGATGACAACAAAAACAACCGTCACCAGTACAACTGCAAGGATGATCACCGCAGCCAGCGCTCCGTTCAGGATCGTCTTTCCCTTGATAAACTGGTCAAACAGCGTCACAAAATCATCCGGGATTCTGGATACGATATTGATCAGAAGCACAATGGAAATACCGTTTCCGACACCGTGTTCCGTGATTTCCTCACCAATCCACATCAGGAATGCGCTTCCGGCTGTCATGGCCGCTACAACCACGATCATATTGGGTATATTTGCCGTCTCTAAAAGGCCTCTGTTACCAAAACCGATCGTCATGGCAATACTTTCGATCAGGGCCAGCGCAACGGTCAGATATCTGGAGAATGTCTGGATCTTTTTCCTTCCATCCTCTCCCTCCTTCTGCATCTCCTCCAGCTTCGGAATCGCTATGGTAAGAAGCTGCATGATGATGGAAGATGTGATATACGGTGTGATACCCAGCGCAAACAGAGACATGCTGGTAAAAGAACCGCCGGTGAACGCATCAAAGAAATTGAATGCGTCACCGGTCTGGGCAGCAAACCATTCGGCAAAGTAATTCCGGTTTACCCCCGGAATCGGAAGCTGGGACCCAAATCTTACGACTACAAGCATTAAAAATGTGAAGATCAGTTTTTTCCTGATATCTTCAATTTTAAGTGCGTTTCGCAATGTTTTAAACATCAGATCACCTCGGCTTTTCCACCAAGAGCTTCAATTTTGGCTGCAGCGCCTGCTGAAAATGCGTTAGCCTGAACTGTAAGTTTCTTGGTCAGTTCTCCGTTTCCAAGAATCTTAACACCGTCCCTTGGATTTTTCACAATTCCTTCAGCGATCAGGGTCTCTACAGAAACCACACTGTCGTTGTCAAATCTTTCCAGGACGCTTATATTGATACCGACGATCTCCTTGCTGTTGCGGTTCGTGAAACCTCTCTTGGGGAGTCTGCGGTACAGAGGCATCTGACCGCCCTCAAAACCGGGACGCGGAGCGCCGGAACGCGCTTTCTGGCCTTTGTGGCCCTTACCGGCAGTCTTACCGTTGCCTGAACCGTGTCCACGGCCTCTTCTGAAGTTATCGCTCTTTTTGGAACCTTCAGCATAGTGTAAATTCGATAAGTCCATTATGGCACCTCCTTTTTTATATTTCCTCTACCTTCACTAAATGCCTTACATGCCAGATCATACCGCGGACGGCTTCATTGTCCGGCATCTCGACAGTTTTGTTTAATTTTCTGAGGCCAAGCGCTTCTACGGTAGCCTTCTGCTTCGGAATCGCTCCGATCGGAGATTTTACTAATGTGATCTTTAACTTCTCTGCCATGTTCGTTCTCCTTTCTTACGCCATGATCTCGTCAACAGATTTGCCACGCTTTTTGGCAACTGCTTCCGGTGAAGTCAGGCTGGCCAGACCTTCAATGGTAGCCAGTACCACGTTTTGCTTATTATTGGAGCCCAGGGATTTGGTACGGATATTTTTGATACCCGCAAGCTCTACCACGGCACGGGCCGGGCCGCCTGCGATGATTCCGGTACCTTCCGGGGACTTCTTAAGCAATACGGAAGAACTTCCGAATTTACCCAGGTTATCATGCGGGATACTGTTATTGTCATCCCGTGCGACAGTTACCAGTTTCTTCACAGCATCTTCTTTGCCCTTACGGATTGCTTCCGGAATTTCAGTGGCTTTTCCAAGACCGGCGCCCACATGGCCGTTGCCGTCGCCTACGACTACCAGAGCTGTGAAACGCATGTTGCGGCCGCCTTTGACGGTCTTGCTTACACGCTTAATTGACACGACTTTCTCAGTCAGTTCCAACTGACTTGCATCAATAATCTCATGTCTCATTGTCTGTCTCCTCCTCTCTAAAATTCCAGTCCAGCTTCGCGGGCTGCTTCTGCAAGTGCTGCGACTTTACCCTGGTAAATGAATCCGCCGCGGTCAAATACGACCTGCCTGATTCCTTTTTCCAGCGCTCTTGCCGCAATCACTTTGCCCAGATATGCTGCCGCATCGACGTTGTTGGTTTTCTCAAGTTCTGCCTTCACTTCTTTTTGAAGGGTAGAGGCGGATACCAGGGTGTTCCCCACGGTGTCGTCAATAATCTGAGCATACATATGATTATTGCTTCTGAACACTGCCAGACGCGGCTTCTGTGCGGTTCCACTGATATGATTGCGCAGTCTGTAGTGCTTTTTCGCACGGACTTCACTTCTTGATTTCTTCTTAATCATCTTTACACTCTCCTTAATTATTTCTTACCGGTCTTACCAACTTTACGTCTGATGACCTCGGTCTCATACTTGATACCCTTGCCCTTATACGGCTCCGGTCTTCTCTTATCACGGATCTCCGCCGCATACTGTCCGACCTTTTCTTTGTCGATCCCTTTGACAGTGATTTTATTGCCGTCTACGACTGCTTCCAGGCCTTCAGGGTCTGTCATCTCAACCGGGTGGGAATATCCCAGGTTCAAAGTCAGTTTCTTACCGGATTTGGAACAGCGGTAACCGACGCCGTTTACTTCCAGCACTTTCTCATAACCGGTATGCACGCCTGTAACCATGTTGGAAATCAGGGTTCTTGTCAAACCGTGTAAAGATTTCATTTTCTTTAAGTCATTGGGCCTTGTGACTACCACATGGCCGTCTTCAACCTTGATCGTCATCTCTGACGGGAGTACTCTTTCAAGCGTACCCTTCGGACCTTTTACGGTCACCTTGTTGCCCTCAGCCACATCCACAGTCACACCTGCGGGGATGGCTACTGGTAATTTTCCGATACGGGACATAATTCAAAAATCCTCCTTACTTAGATTTTCGGAAGGGACGTCTGCGTCCCTTCTGTTTTCAGTGAGTATATAAGCGGCTTCTCATTACCATACGAATGCCAGTACTTCGCCGCCTACGTTCAGCTCTCTTGCCTTTTTATCGGTCATAACGCCTTTGTTGGTAGAAACAATAGCGATGCCCAGTCCGCCAAGTACTTTTGGCAGATTGTCTTTGCCCGCGTAGATACGCAGACCAGGTTTGGAAATTCTCTTCAGACCTGCAATGATCTTATCATTTTTGTCTTTGCCGTATTTCAAAGTGATACGGATGTCTTTGAAGTTTCCATTATCTACTAAATCATATTTTTCAACGTAGCCCTCGTCCACCAGAATGTCGGCGATTGCCAGCTTCATCCTGGAAGCCGGAACGTCTACGGTATCATGCTTTGCAGTGTTCGCATTACGGATTCTTGTAAGCATATCTGCGATTGGATCGTTCGTTGTCATTTTGACTGCCTCCTTTAAAAATAAGTTGCTCTCGGCCTACCAGCTTGCTTTCTTCACGCCAGGAATCTGACCTGCATAAGCCAGCTCACGGAAGCAGATTCTGCAGATTCCATATTTTCTAAGGTACGCATGCGGACGACCACAGATTCTACAGCGGCTGTATTCTCTGGTAGAGAATTTCTGTTTGCGCTGCTGTTTGATTTTCATTGATGTCTTAGCCATGAAATTCCCTCCTATCTTGCAAACGGCATATTGAATAAACTTAACAGGTAACGTGCTTCTTCATCTGTTCTGGCGGTGGTAACGAAGATGATATCCATACCTCTTACCTTGTCCACCTTGTCATATTCAATCTCCGGGAATATCAGCTGCTCTTTAATTCCAAGGGCATAATTTCCTCTGCCGTCGAATGCGTTGGGATTTACGCCTCTGAAGTCACGCACACGGGGAAGCGCCAGGTTCACCAGACGATCCACGAACTCATACATCTTCTCGCCGCGCAGGGTAACCTTACATCCGATGGCCATACCTTCACGGATCTTGAAATTGGCGACAGAATTTTTCGCTTTGGTCACAACTGCTTTCTGACCGGCGATAATCTCCAGATCTTTCACTGCTGAATCCAGTATTTTGGCATTTTCCTTTGCCTCGCCTACGCCCATGTTGATGACAACTTTGTTAAGCTTCGGCACTTGCATTGCATTTTTATATCCAAACTTTTTGATCATGGCGTCCATGATCTCATTCTTATACTGTTCACTGAGTCTACTCAACTTTCCCAGACCTCCTCTCTTCCATATTAGTCAATCACCTTGCCAGTTGCTTTCGCGAAACGGACTTTTTTGTCTCCATCCATCTTATAACCGATTCTGGAAACCTTGCCGTCACTGACATACATGACATTGGAAGCATTGATCGGTCCTTCCTGATGAACAATTCCGCCCTGCTGGTTCGCCATTGACGGTTTTGTATGCTTGGTAATTATATTTACGCCTTCCACAAGAACCGTATTTTTCTTGTGGTCCACAGCAATGATCTTGCCTTCGCTGCCTTTATCAGTACCGGCAATGACCCTGACAGTGTCACCTTTTTTTACTTTTATCTTAGACATGTTCCGATACCTCCTATAATACTTCCGGAGCGAGGGATACAATCTTCATGAACTGTTTCTCACGAAGCTCTCTTGCTACCGGCCCAAAGATACGGGTTCCTCTTGGATTCTTATCCTCTTTGATGATGACCGCAGCGTTTTCATCAAATTTAATATAAGAACCGTCTTTGCGGCGGGCTCCTTTTTTGGTACGCACCACAACCGCTTTTACTACGTCACCTTTTTTTACAACACCCCCTGGCGTTGCATCTTTAACGGTGGCAACGATTATATCGCCAATATTTGCATATCTTCTGGTAGAGCCGCCCATTACGCGGATGCAGAGCAATTCTTTCGCACCTGTGTTGTCGGCAACCCTGAGTCTTGTTTCCTGCTGTACCACTTTTGCATCCTCCTATCTGGCTTTTTCAATGATGCTGACCAGTCTCCATCTCTTATCCTTGGATAATGGCCTTGTTTCCATAACTTTTACGGTATCGCCGATTCCGCATTCGTTGTTCTCATCATGCGCCTTTAATTTATAAGTCCTTTTAACGATCTTTTTGTAAAGCGGATGTTTTACATGGTTTTCCACAGCAACCACGATTGTTTTATCCATCTTGTCGCTGACGACTTTGCCAACACGCGTTTTTCTTAAATTTCTTTCCACGATCTTACTGTCTCCTTTCTCAAACTGATCTCACAGTCCCTTATGCATGCTTCTGAGCGATAACAGTCTGAATCCGGGCGATGTTCTTGCGAACCTCTTTGATCCTTGCCGTGTTATCCAACTGGTTGGTCGCATTCTGGAACCTCAGATTGAAAAGTTCCTTCTTGGCAGCTACTAATTCTGTATTTAATTCTGAAGCTGATTTTGTCCTTAATTCTTCTACATACTTATTAATTTTCACTGTTATCACCGCCTTCTAAATCTGCACGCGAAACAATCTTGCATTTGCATGGTAACTTATGGACAGCGAGACGTAATGCTTCTTTTGCGACTTCCTCGGACACGCCGGAGATCTCGAACATAACACGTCCTGGCTTTACAACCGCTACCCAGTATTCCAGCGTTCCTTTACCGGAACCCATACGCGTTTCAGCCGGTTTATTGGTTACAGGTTTATCCGGGAAAATCTTAATCCAGACTTTACCGCCACGCTTAATGTAACGGGTCATGGCAACACGGGCTGCCTCAATCTGGTTGGATTTGATCCAGCATGGCTCCACAGCGACAATACCGTATTCACCATTCGTAATCTTATTACCTCTCGACGCCTTTCCAGCCATTGAACCGCGGAACTGTTTACGGCGTTTTACTCTTTTTGGCATTAACATTATTTATCGCTCCCTTCCTTTGCTGCCTTTGTTGGAAGAACTTCGCCTTTATAGACCCATACCTTAACGCCGACTTTGCCGTAGGTAGTGTCTGCCTCAGCGAAACCATAGTCAATATCTGCTCTTAACGTATGCAGCGGAATCGTACCGTCCGAATAGGTCTCTGTACGGGCCATATCCGCACCGCCAAGACGTCCGGAACAGGATGCCTTGATTCCCTTTGCACCGGATTTCATGGCACGGCCCATACAGGATTTCATGGCGCGGCGGAAGGAAATACGGTTCTCTAACTGCTGTGCGATATTCTCAGCCACAAGCTGAGCCTCGCGGTCCGGTCTTTTGATCTCTTTTACGTCGATCACCACTTTTCTGGTGGTCATCTTCTGTAATTCTGCTCTTACTTTATCAATCTTCTCGCCGCCCTTGCCGATGATCACGCCGGGTTTCGCGGTGGAAATAATGATCTTCACGCGGTCGGAAGTTCTCTCAATCTCAATCTTGGAGACTCCTGCGTCATATAATCTTTTCTTCAGGAATTTTCTGATCTGATAATCTTCTACCAGGAAGTCTGCAAAATCAGCTTCTGCGTACCATTTGGAATCCCAGTCTTTAATAACACCGACTCTAAGGCCGTGCGGGTTAACTTTCTGTCCCATGATTGCCCTCCTTATTTCTTCTCATCCAGCACGATTGTGATGTGGCTCATTCTCTTCTCGATACGATAAGCGCGGCCCTGTGCTCTCGGTCTGATTCTCTTCATGGTCGGTCCTTTATTCGCATAACACTCTGCAACATAAAGATTCTCAGCACTCATTCCGTTGTTATTCTCCGCATTCGCGATCGCGGATTTTAATAGTTTCTCTATCAGTGTAGAAGCGTATCTTGGATTGTAAGCTACAATACCAAGCGCTGTCTGTACATCTTTACCTCTGATGGCATCTAAGACAAAGCATGCTTTCTGGACAGAAACGCGCGCATAGCTTAACTTTGCGGACGGTCTTGTATCCTTCTGGGCATTCCTTGCTCTCTTAATCTGACTTCTGGATCCTTTTGCCATTAGATGAAACCTCCTTCCAAAAATAAAATATGATTAACGTCTGGATTTTTTCTCGTCTTTGCCGTGGCCTCTGTAAGTTCTGGTGGGCACGAACTCTCCGAGCTTATGTCCTACCATATCCTCTGTGACGTATACCGGCACATGTTTTCTTCCATCATGAACTGCAAATGTATGGGAAACCATCTGCGGGAAAATGGTGGAACGGCGGGACCAGGTCTTGATAACAGACTTCTTTCCGCTTGCGTTCATCGCATCTACTTTTTTCAGTAAGCTAGCATCTGCAAATGGTCCTTTTTTTAACGAACGAGCCATTGGTGAAACCTCCTCTTAATTATTTAAACGTCCTGCCGTCTCTTCTTCTGACGATCAGCTTGTTGGATTTCTTGTTCTTCTTCCTGGTCTTTAAGCCAAGCGCCGGTTTGCCCCAGGGTGTACATGGACCCGGGCGTCCGATACCGGTCTTGCCTTCACCACCGCCATGCGGATGGTCGTTGGGGTTCATAACAGAACCGCGGACCGTCGGGCGGATGCCCATGTGACGCTTACGTCCTGCTTTACCAACATTGATCAGGTTGTGCTCGCCGTTGCCTACAACACCGATGGTCGCGCGGCAGTTAATCGGCACCATTCTCATCTCACCGGACGGCATTCTGAGAGTTGCATACTTGCCTTCCTTCGCCATCAGCTGTGCGCTGTTGCCTGCGGAACGGACAAGCTGTCCTCCCTTTCCTGCATACAGCTCCACATTGTGAACCAGTGTACCGACGGGGATGTTCTGAATCGGCAGGCAGTTGCCTACATGTACTTCAGCTTCCGGACCGTTCATAACAGTCATTCCGTCTGTTAATCCCTGGGGTGCCAGGATATATGCTTTCTCGCCGTCCGCATAGCAGATCAGAGCGATATTGGCTGTCCTGTTGGGATCATACTCGATTCCAAGCACCTTTGCGGGGATGCCGTCTTTTCTTCTCTTAAAATCTATGATTCTGTATTTTCTCTTTGCTCCGCCTCCGCGGTGTCTTACAGTTATTTTACCCTGGGCATTACGTCCTGCGTTCTTTTTGAGCGCTGTGGTCAGTGATTTCTCCGGTGTTGTCTTTGTGATCTCGGCGAAATCATATCCGGACATATGTCTTCTGGAAGGTGTATATGGGCGGTAAGTTTTGATTCCCATTACTCTTTCTCCTTTCAATCTCTACTTTAGTCATCATGTTTGTAGTAAACATATAGGTCAGGCGGTCTAAAGTCCCTCGTAGAACTCGATCTCTTTGCTGTCAGCCGTAAGCTGCACGATCGCCTTTTTCGTCCTGGCTGTCTTTCCGACTACCATGCCGCGTCTTTTTTTCTTGCCTTCGCAGTTCATGGTGTTGACACTCTTTACTTTTGTCCCTGCGAACATCTTTTCCACTGCTTCTTTTACCTGGGCTTTGGTGGCGTCCGTATGGACGATAAAGGTATATTTTTTCTCGCCCATGGCAGCCATGCTCTTCTCGGTAATGACCGGTTTCTGGATTACATCATAATATTTAATATCAGCCATTATGCAAATACCTCCTCGATGGTCTGGGCGGCAGCTTTTGTGACGATCACGGTATTGTATTTCAGAATATCGTATACGTTGATGGTGCTTGAAACTTCACCGTTCTCAAACACTTTGACAAAAGCTGTCTGGACGTTCTCAATGTTCCTTGCAGACTTTACAACGGCATCATCGTTATTATCATTCAGAACGATCAGCGCCTTGGATACATTCAGCGCATCCAGGACTGCCTGCATTTTCTTTGTCTTAATTTCATCGAACTTAAGCTCGTCAAGCACGATCAGTTTCTGCTCCTGCACTCTGCTGGTCAGAGCGGATTTAAGAGCAAGCCTTTTTTCTTTTTTATTCAGGCGGATGGTATAATCCCTGGGAGTCGGAGCGAATACTACACCGCCGCCGGTCCACTGGGGAGCCCTTGTGGAACCCTGACGGGCATGTCCTGTACCTTTCTGTCTCCACGGTTTTCTTCCACCGCCGGAAACCTCGGAACGGGTCTTTGCCTTCTGAGTTCCCTGTCTTTTATTCGCAAGCTGCGCAACTACTGCCATGTGTACCAGGTGTTCGTTTACCTCAACACCGAATACCGCATCGTTTAATTCCATAGTGCCAACTTCTTTGCCTTCCATATTATAAACAGATACGTTTGCCATCTGTGTGTTCCTCCTTTCCCTTCAAACCTTACTTACCGGATTTTACAGTTTCTTTGATAGTAACTAAAGCTTTCTTAGGTCCTGGTACCGCACCTTTTACTAACAATAAGTTTTTCTCTGCATCCACTCTTACAACTTCCAGATTCTGGATGGTAATCTGTTTGGAGCCCATATGCCCCGGCATTCCTTTTCCTTTGAATACCTTGCTGGGATCGGAACATGCGCCGTTGGAACCCTGATGACGGTGGAACTTGGAACCGTGGGTCATAGGTCCTCTGTGCTGTCCGTGTCTCTTGATCGCGCCCTGGAAGCCTTTTCCTTTGGAGATGGCCGTAGCATCGATCTTGTCGCCTGCTGCGAAGATGTCCGCTTTGATCTCCTGTGCTACCGCATACTCGGAAGCGTTCTCTAATTTAAACTCTCTGATAAATTTCTTGTAAGCAACGCCTGCTTTATCAAAGTGTCCTTTTCTTGGTTTGCTCACCAGCTTCTCTCTGGTATCGACGAAACCGACCTGTACTGCTTCGTACCCGTCGTTCTCGACTGTTTTGATCTGGGTCACCACGCAGGGACCGGCCTGAAGTACGGTGACCGGCGTTAAGACGCCGTCTTCGTTGAAGATCTGAGTCATGCCGACTTTGGTTGCCAAAATAGCTTTCTTCATTCTTACATTTCCTCCTGTTTTCTCTACAGCGGAATACCGAAAAAGGCATTCATTCTAGCCGCAGGAATTTTGATTTTTTATCTGGATTTCATTTTAATATCAACATACACACCTGCCGGCATATCCAGACGGGACAATGCGTCGATCGTCTTCTGCGTCGGTGCGATGATATCAATCAGTCTTTTATGCGTTCTCTGCTCGAACTGTTCCCTGGAATCTTTGTACTTGTGTACGGCGCGGATAATGGTAACTACTTCCTTCTTTGTCGGAAGGGGTACCGGCCCGCTGACCTTTGATCCCGTCTTTTTCACCGTTTCGATGATTTTTTTAGCGGATGCATCAATCAACTGATGATCATACGCTTTCATTGTGATTCTCATTACCTGACTTGCCATAAAAAAAGTCGCCTCCTTATTCGTACTATCCAACCAGTACGACAAGCGGTGACTGTACACTCTCCCGTGCGTATCGCAAAATCCACACACGTCGTCTCCTTCTTTGCAAAGGACATTCAATTTGTACAGTGACTTGTCGCCAGTTTGCCAACTTGACATTCGCTCCACGGAAAACCCGCGCATCTGCGCGGCAACCTCACGCTTCATCGCTATCATGTCACAACAAGAGATAGTATAGCGGAAACTTTTTCATTTTGCAAGTACTTTTTTTATTTTTCTCCATATTTTTTCCGTATAAAAAGCGCCCTACCAGAAGTAGAACGCTTCTCCCTCTCCCATCCAGGGATCCAGGCTGTCTGCCCTGACCGCCTCTGCGGACAAAACAATCGTAAAAATCTTTTCCGCGATGTGGTTGTCCCAGTCTTCCGGTATGGTCACCTGGTCATAGACGGGGATGATACTTCCGGGAGCAACTCTTTCCTTATAATAGCAGGTATCGTCTTCTCCCATGATCCACCCCCGGCAGAGACGGATTCCGTCTTGTAGCTGGCGGATCTTTTCCAGCCGTTCTTCCCTTTCGCTTTCGCTCTCGTCTTCGTCCGGCCCAAGAATGCCCCCGAAAGCAAACCGTACCCGGATATAAGCCTCCGGCGAATCCGCGTCCAGAATAACTGCCGGTTCTCTTTTAACCGACTCCCCGGGCAGAATGCCTGTCACCTGGTCTTCCTCATACCGCTCTCCCGAGGTAAGCAGGCAAAGTTCCAACTGCACCGGTTCTGCGAGAACAGCCACGGCTTCTTCCTCCTGCCGCATAAAAGATACGGCGGTAACGCCAATACCCCCGGCCGACAGGATACATCCTGCCAGACCCAGGGCAAAAATGCGTTTTCTCGTCATCCTTCTTCCAGCTCCTTTTCATGCCGCAGAAGCGCTCCGTCCATCCAGGACAGAATGCACACTGCCACCACCAGAAGCAGGATACCTGCCTTCCCCACCGCGCTGGACAGATAACCTGCCAGATAACCCATATAGGGTATGCATAAAAACGGCGCACCGAAAACCCGCTCAAAAGGAGTCACGATTCCGTCTTCCCGCGCATTGGCGTCTCCCTGGGTATGGAGTTCTTCTTTTTCTTCATCCACACGCACAATCCTGTGGGTCACCAGCGTCTCCTCGTCCGGCAGATAAAAAGTCACGGGATCGCCTTCCGAGAACTTGTCCGCGTGTACCTTTCTCACATAAATCATACTGCCTTCGGGGTAGGAAGGCTCCATACTTCCGCTCTGCACGATCATAGGATAGATATGGAAGAGTCCCGGAAGTACCAGAAACACGGTCAAAAGGGCCAGCGCCGCGCAAATGGTAATGGCTGCGCCTTTACAAAAAGATCTCATATTGTCTTCTCCTGATTTTGATCTTGATTTTGCATTTTTTTGTTCAAAAAAAGGAACGGTCATAAAACCATTCCTTATTATATATTCCCAAAATCAGGATATTATGCAAAAAACATCCGTTTTTTCCAGATTTTATGCTTTTTCCCATCTTCCGCTGGCTCCGCAGGGAAGCACAAGGCCGCTTTCGCTGACAGGAAGCCCCACCTCCCGGGCATCCACGCATCCGCCAAATGTCTTAAGTTCCGTTCCCAGCAGATAGGAAAGTACCGCGGGCTGAAGGCCGGTGGTGTAAGAATTGATCAGGAAGAACAGGGGATCTTCGCTTAACAGTTTCACGCAAAGCTTCACCAGCGGATGGATTGCATCCTCGATTTTCCAGATCTCGCCTCCCGGCCCCCTGCCGTAGGACGGCGGGTCCATAATGACGGCGTCATAGTGATTGCCCCTTCGGATCTCCCGTTCCACAAACTTTTTGCAGTCGTCCACCAGCCACCTGACGGGTGCGTCCTGAAGACCGGAAGCTTTCGCGTTTTCTTTGGCCCATGCGACCATCCCTTTGGAGGCGTCCACATGGGTCACACTCGCCCCTGCCGCTGCTGCCGCCAGCGTCGCCCCGCCCGTGTAGGCGAACAGGTTCAGCACTTTTACGGGTCTGCCCGCCGACCGTATCTTCCCGGAAAACCAGTCCCAGTTGGCTGCCTGTTCCGGGAATAAACCTGTATGCTTAAAACTGAAAGGTTTCAGATTAAAAGTCAGTTCTCTGTAGGAAATGCTCCATTGCTTTGGCAGGTCAAAAAACTCCCATTCACCGCCGCCTTTGGTGCTTCTGTGGTAATGGCCGTTTCTCTTCTTCCATCCGTAGTGGCGCTTTGGCGTGTCCCAGATGACCTGAGGGTCCGGGCGCACCAGAAGATACTGCCCCCAACGCTCCAGCTTCTCGCCTGCCGAACAGTCGATCACCTCATAATCGGTCCAGTTATCTGCTATAAACATATAGATATGCCTCTTTCTTTTTGATACATTGTAACATGATTTTTCATGTTCCACAATAAAGCAGGGAAAATTGTCTTTTGACGGAATTGCCCGGAGGAACATATTGTAAAGGTAAGAAAAAGAAAGGATGCGATCTGTATGAGAAACCGCATAAGACCTGTTTACCTGTCGGTGACAGGTGTAATCACCCAGATGGAGCCATTGGCTTCCAACAGAAACACCTACGGGGGATGTACCCAGATGGTAACGATAGAAGCCGACGAAGGCGGCATCACAAACTTTATTGTCAACGGAGATACCTGTATCGTCGGCTTTGAGACTTTATATGAAGGTATGGCAGTGACGGCATTTTACAATGGCAGCCTGCCCACGCCCATGATTTATCCGCCGCAGTTTATGGCAGCGGTCATTGCCCCGAGCATACCCGGGCAGATGGTTACAGTCGCTTATTTTAACAACGTCCTTCTGGCAGCGGACCAGTCTTTAAAGCTGAACCTGGCTCCATCCACGGAAGTCGTGACGAAAAACAACCAGACATTCTACGGAAGCCCGGGCGGGCACACGCTGGCAGTTTTGTACAGCATGACGACCAGGAGTATTCCGCCCCAGACAACGCCGGATAAAATCATTGTATTGTGTGGGATGTAACAGGAGAAAATTATCCGTATAAAAGTACTGATGCATAAAATACCCCGTTTTTGAAGGAAAACTCTGCTGTGCCGCCGTTTCTTTCTGCAGTGGCTTTGATAGAGTAAGTGCCTGTACCATACCCTTCATGCCTTGCAGAAAAAAACCGGCCGTTTTCCATGACAGGTTCCCTGCTGCAGGAATTATCCACGGTCAGCACAATATGTTCCTGTCCGCACAGACTGTTGACGCATATGAACGAAACTGCGGGATCCACATCTTTACAGGCTTCCACCGCGTTTTCCAGAAGATTACCCAAAAGTGCGCACAATTCCGGTTCACTGACCGGCAACTGTTCCGGAAAATCGCAGTTGATCCTGTAATCTATCTTGTATTTCCGCGCTTCTTCCGCGTAATAAGCCAGTATGCAGTTGACTGCAAAGTTTTGGCAGAAAACCCTGTGGATATCGGCAGGCAGCTTTTGTTCATAAGCGTCCAGATAGGTTTTTAAAGCGTCTGTATCCTCCTTCTCCAGACAGGAACGAATCACGCTCAGATGCTGGCGCAGATCATGGCGGGCAGTCCGGATCTCATCCATATGACGTAAGAACTGCGCCTGCTACGTTTTCTGAAGATGCAGCAGGTGTTCCTGCACAGCAGCCTGTTCGGCGAGGACAGCCTGCCGGCGGATACTGTCCAGCGATTTAAGAAGCAGAAAATAGACGACAAACACGCACAAAAGAAGAAGCGTCCTTGCCAGCAGAAACTTGAAAGAATACACTTGTTCCAGGGTAAAATCGCCTGTAAAGATTAAAACAATTCCCGTAGTGAGCGCGGGCGCCATCCATGCCACACGCCAGAATGTGGGTGCGTCCATGTCAAAGACCTGTTTTCTGGCATGGAAAAAAAAGTACAGCATAAAGGGCACTGTGACAGCCAGCGCCGCCGTATAAATCAAAGTACTGCGAAAAGAATAAAAAACCATATCAGGACTGTAAAAAAAGCGCGCTTCCAGAAACGCGCAGAATCCCCGCAGGATAATCACATAGTCCATAACAAACAGATACAGAAACAGCAGCTTAAAATAATCATCTTTGACGCAGAAAAAATAGACGCACATATAAACCAGGGCAAATCCAAATTCTGTTTCCCTCCCTGAACCGCCCCGGGCGATCTGTAAACCATAAAGAAGCGCTTCTATTACCTGTATGATGACAATCAATACCAGCATCTTCACGCGGGAACCGCGTATGCGGCCGTGAAAGGGATAATAGGCCAGTATATGGGCAGGCATGGCAAGCAAAAAAAGATGAACGGCAGCAGTCCAGAACGTACTCATGACCAGCCTCCTTTTCTGGAACAGGCGAATGACCACCGGCTGAAAGCATTCTGCACTTCCGACTTATGACTGCGGCTAAAGGGAAGATTTTCTCCGTTTTTCAGAAGAAGCGTTCCGTCCCCGACCCGCTCCACCTGGGACAAATTTACAACCAGCCCTCTTCCGCATATATAAAAACGTCCCGCATGAGGAAGAAGAGCAGTAAACTCCCGGAAAGAAAGCCTCGTGCGGCACACCCTCCGAACCGTATGTACTTCCATAATATGGTTATGGTGCTGCCCGTACAGGACGTCGTCCAGGGCGATATCCACAGGAGCCGAATGTCCCCAGCCCCGGATTTCCATAAGAGTAATACCGGCAGGCACTGCCAGATACTCCCGCAGTTCTTTCAGGCACCAGGCAACCCGGTCGGCGGACAAAGGTTTTACCAGGTAATCCATGGCGTGGACCGAAAAACCCTCCAGCGCAAAATCCGGCTCCGTAGTCGTAAAGACAATCGGAAGGCGGGGTTCTGTCAAACGGATTTTCCTGGCCACTTCCATACCGGACATGCCATCCATCAGAATATCCAGAAAAATACAGTCGCAGCTTCCGGGCCTGTAGTCTGCAAGAAATGCTTCGCCGCTTTCGTAAAAAGAAAAATCCGCCTCCTGTCCCTGCTGACAGCAGTCGCGGCAAATCAGCGCCTCCAGTTTCACGCGGTCCGTATCCAGATTTTCCACAATAATCAGATGCAACTTACACCACCCCGCTTTACCCTTTTAATTTGAGTCGCACCAGACCTGATTCAGGTCAAAATAATTGACGCACATTGGCAAAATGTTCAAAATAATCATAGAAAAATTTATCAGAAACGCTGCATACAGTGTACCACAGATCGTATGATATCTGCAACTGCCGGCGAAAAAGGCCGGCGCATCAAAATCTGACGGAAACCGGGCAGTGGGAAAAGGAGGAGGTTACATGAGGAAAGGGACAAGGAAGCGCCTGCTTTCATTATGTCTGTCTGCCATACTGGCGCTGGGCATGGATGCCGCACCATTATACGCAGCGGAATATACAGACAGCACAGAGCAGGCAGCGAAAAATGTGGAAAGGGAAAAAGACGAAGCGGACGGCGGGAGCAGTATAGAAGAAAACACGTCTCCAATCGAACCGAAACTGCAGACTCCCGCTGTACAAAGCGACGAACCGGCAGGTATCGAAACGCAGACGGGAGATGCTGTTATCCTTGTAACGGTGGGCAGTACCTCAACAGAATACAGAGATATATACGAGGCATGGACAGCAGCCAATGGCAAGACGGCCACGGTCAGACTTCTGAAAAATGTAAGCCTGGACAACGGTTCTCTGACATTGAATGATCCTTCCAGCGATATTACGCTGGAAATGGCAGATAATGTTACGCTGACAAAAGCCACATCTATTGCCATATCCGTGAGCGCAGGAAGCCTGACGCTGGCCAGCGGGACTATCAGTGCCCCGAACACCAACGGAAGAGGTATCGAAATAAGCGGAGGAAACATATCTATTCAAGGCGGCATTATCAACGCTGGCCAGTGCGGCGTATTTGCCAGAGGGGGAGAGATCAGAATCAGCGGCGGCACAATTACTGCCCAAAAGGACACGGGCAGCAGCAGAGGCGTATATGCTACAGGCGACAGTATAGTTAAAATCAGCGGCGGCACGGTCAAGGCATATACACCAGATACACCTGAAGGGACAGGGACGGCCGGCCTGCAGGCAACAAATAACAGCAAAGTCGAGATCAGCGGCGGCACAGTCAGCAGCAATTATATAGGCCTTACTATAAACACGCAATCCGGGGCGTCCGCCGAGATCAGCGGCGGCAGTTTTTCCGGTTTCTATGCCGTAGTTACCTCCAGCGACAGCATAACCAAACTTCTGAGACCGGGCTATGCATACTATGACGCAGGAGGTCAGCTTATATCCCCCAGACCTTCCGGATCTATATTATTGAATACAGCCACGGTAAAGGAATGCAGCCACAGTTACGCCTGGACAGACGGTGCACAGACTCACATTTACGGCTGTACCATCTGCGATACGATAGATGAAAGCAGGACGCACACACCCGGCGGCAGCACGGATTGCCCCCTGTGTACTGCAGCTCATACTGTTCAAGTGGACACAGACGGCGAAATAACCGGTTATGCTACCCTTGCGGCCGCCTTTGAAGCTGCCAGCGGAAAGACAGCAACCATCACACTTCTCAAAAGCACAACATTGCCGGACAATACCTGTCTGTCTCTAAATCATGCAGACAGTAATCTTACACTTCAAATGTCCGGGAATGTAACTCTCTCAGGTTCTGCAGCAGGCAGCGGACTGATCAATGTAACTGCCGGACGCCTCACAATTGACAGTGGTACAATCTCCAACACCGGAAACGGCGCCGCAGTTTATACAGAAAACAGCATTCTGACCCTGAATAACGGCACGCTCACAGCCGTCAAAGCAATTTCTATGAAAAACGGTAACGTCATTATAAATGCGGGGACGGTTCAAGGCGTATGCAATACAGGTACAACCGCCTATGGTATATACGCAGACAACGGAACAGTCGCAATTAACGGAGGAGCTGTAAGAAGCAGCGGCAGTGCCGGCATCACCCACTCCGGCGTATCCATAAACGGCGGCAGTCTCACCATAAACGGCGGCACAGTCAACAGCGACGCCCACGGCGTACAGATCATCGGAGGCGGCAGCGCCATCATAACAGGCGGCACGGTCAGCGGCAGCACTTACGGAATCCATGTAACAGGCGGAACTGTTTCGGTCAGCGGCGCCGATACAAAAGTGGAAGCCGGCAATAACCGCGGAGACGGGATTTATGTGGGCACTTCCGGCAGCGCCGCAGTCGGCGGCGGCACAATCACTTCCAACGGAAGATACAGTATAGCCACAGACGGCGGAACTGTTGAAATCACCGGAGGAACCATGTCTGACGGCGTGCAGGTAAACGGCGGCAGCGCCCTGATCAGCGGAGGCAGCATATCAGGTGCCTTCGGCTTATCTGTGGACAATCAGGGAAATGCTACAATCAAAGAAAACGCACAAATCAGCGGTACATCCACCGGACTGTCAGTAAACGACGGCACAGTTATAATCCAGGGCGGCACAATTACAGGCCAGGGCAATGCCGGCGGCGGCGTTTATGGCATGAATGTTTTCCCGAATGGAAAAGTCATTATCCATGGCGGTACAATCAGCGGGAGCAGCAGCAACGTGGCAACTCCTTACAGCCATGGAATATATGTAAACGGAGGAAGTGTCGAACTTAACAACGGTATTATTAAAGCTTCCTATAAAGGAGCTGATACATCCAACACAATCTATAATTATGGCGTGTCAGTAGGCGGAGGAGAAATCAGAATCAACGGAGGCAGTATCACTGCTTCCTGCAAGGAAGGATCTGACAGCACAGCAGTTTATGGCTGGGGCGTTTACATAAATCAGAACGGGAAAGCCATTCTTTCAGGCGGAACCTGTGAAGGCACTTCATCTGCCATCCATACAAATAATGGCACAGTAGCAGAACTGCTTGCAGAGTCCTGTGCTTATCGTGACAGCAGCCAGAATATCATTCAGGATACAGACGGCAGCAGTCTGCAAGGTCCCATATATATAGTGAAAGTTAAAGATATATCCGGGATAACCTGGGAAATGACTGACCTTGTCTACAATGGCCAGACCCAGGGGCCTGTCCTGACAGGCGATATTCCCGACGGGGTGACTGTCACAAAGACCGGCGACAGCGCCGTCTACGCCGGAAATTACACGGCCTCCGCAGCCTTTACCCTGGCGGACGGATACAGTCCGGAAGAATATGTTCTCATCGGCGGGGACGTAATAAAAAAAGACTGGAGTATAAAAAAAGCGCCGAAACCTTCCAATACCCCGTCCGATACCATAGAAACAGCCTATGCCAGCCGGAAGATCGCCGATGTAACACTGCCCGAGAACTGGGAATGGGAAGAAACCGCCAAAACTCTGGAACTGGCAGAAGGCGTCCCCACAGAAGCGGCAGCTCTCTATAAAGGCGAAGACGCAGGAAACTACGAGACAGAATCCGTGACAATCCGGGTTACAAGAGCCCATTGTCCCCACAGCGGCACGGAAATAAAAGGCGCGAAAGAAGCCTCCTGCACCGAAGCAGGTTATACAGGTGATACGGTCTGCACATCCTGCGGAACAGTCCTGACCCCGGGCGCGGCGATTCCGGCTCCGGGACACGACTACAGTGCCCAGGTCATCCGGCAGCCAACCGGTACATCAGAAGGAACCATGCTCTATACCTGCTCCAGATGTAAAGACACTTACACAGAGAGTATTCCCCGGCTGGAAAACAACGGGGATGTTCTGCCGGAAGATATTCCGGAAAAAGGCATTCCGGAAGGTCTCTGGATCGCAGGTTTGAAAACAAATTATACCTATACAGGATCTTCTGTCAAACCGTCTTTCCGCGTTTACAGCGGAAACAGAAGCCTGCAGGAAAAGCGTGATTACACAGTCAGCTATAAAAATAATATAAATGCCGGAACGGCATCCCTGACTGTAAAAGGAAAAGGAAATTATGCCAACAGCGAAACACGCACGTTTGAGATCCTGCCAGTACCTTTACACAGTGATGAAGTAAAAGCAGATAACGTGACCATATCCTGGAACGGCAAAACACAAAAGCCGCTGCCAACAGTATCCTTTTACAACAGGAAACTGAAAAACAAAAAAGATTACACCGTCTCTTACAGATATATGGGAAAGGACACGGACACCGTTCAGGAGGATGGCTCTTATGAGATCATCCTTACGGCAAAAGAAAACGGCAATTTCTCCGGCACAAAGTCCATACCGCTTACGGTAACGAAATGTATACTGATGAGCAAAGTCAAAGTTTCCAGGATTAAAGCACAGTCTTATGCTGATTGGAACGGACAGGAAATAAAACCCTCTCTCACTGTGAAGATGAAGGGAAAGCCGGATCTGACAGAAGGCCTGGACTATGACACGGAATATAAAAACAATACATCGGTCGGGACAGCCACGGTCATACTTACAGGAAAGAATGATTATGCCGGGACAAAGACAGTTACCTTTAAAATTACAGGGGAAAATATCAAAAAGGCAAGTGTAACCGGACTTACAGATCCTGTTTACAGCGGATTTGCACATACGCCGAAGCCGGCCGTCAGTCTGAACGGAAAAGACCTGAAAGAGGATGTCAACTACACCCTCGCTTACGAAAAAAATATCGCAGCCGGCAAAGCGACAGTTATTATAACCGGTATAAACGATTGCACCGGCGTCATAAAGAAGGCCTTCCGGATCACACCTTTTGACCTGGCCAAAGACAACGCGCAGGAAAAAGGGGACCGGCTGATCAGCGGGCTGGACGAAGACATAACAGTTAAATATGTAAAAGGCGGATGCAAACCAAAGCCTGAACTTTCCTGTCAGGGCATCCCCATGAAGGAAGGGACCGACTACACAATCCAATATAAAAACAGCCGGACAGCGCCTGTAATGATCATCAAAGGCAAAGGAAACTTTAAAGGAACGATTACAAAACCCTTTACCATTGAGACAAAAGCACTCAACGATCAGACTTCACCGGTAACAATCTTTGCCGCAGACACAGGATATGTGAACAGACCAGGTAAGTTTATGAGCACGCCCGTCCTCACCGACGCGGACGGCACAAAGCTGGTCTATGGAAAAGACTATGAAAACATCGTCTATTCACGTCTGACAGATCCGGAAGTCACACTTACAAAAGCAGACCAGGTCCAGATCGGAGAATTGATCAAAGTAAAAGTATCCGGAAAAGGCATGTATGCCGGCGGAGAGCTGGAGACTGTCTACCGAATCACGGAAGCCGACTTCAGGAAAGCCAGGATCCGCATCTCACCCCAGGAATATACCGGAACCGCTGTGACGCTGGATCAGTCGGCAATCCTGTCTGTGAAAATAAACGGAAAAGATATTACCGGACAGTACGGCGAATCCTATGAGATTATGCCCGACAGCTATAAAAATAACATTCAAAAAGGAACGGCCAGTGTCGTCATCCGCGGAAAAGGCAGCTACGGCGGAACCGTAACAGTGAAATTCAAGATCGGCAAGAGAAAATTCGGTGGATTTTTATGGTTTTAGGATAAAATAAAAAGGGGAAATGCCAGAAGACAGACAGTCAGAAAAAGAGCCGTTCAAACCAACAGAACGGCTCTTTTTATCAGTAATCTAAATATATTACCTGTCCCACTTGTCGCACAGGGAATGAATCTGATTGATAAACTTGGTAAGGTCTTTGTTCGTGCCGCCTTCGTTGTGGTAGATGACCTGCATAAGGCGTTTGCCGGCCTCCACAAGACGGGTGAAGATATCGGATTTCTTCCTGGTCGATGGCTTTTCGGAAGCAGCGGGAACTTTAACACCCTCTTTGATCCATACACCTGCCGCCAGGTCATAGACCGCCCCGCTGAAGGGGGCAAAGGCAGGAATTTCAAGCTCATTGTTCAGGCACTCTGTAAAATCTTCGCAGGTCTCGTCTTCCCCATGAACGACGAAAATCATCCGGGGTTTGGGCGAGAATTCCTTCACCCAGCGAAGCAGGCCGTTCTTGTCCGCATGCCCGCTGATGCCTTCCAGCCTGGTAATCTCCGCCATGACTTCAATTGTTTCACCAAAAAGCTTGACATATTCCGCACCTTCCAGGATCGCGCGTCCCAGGGTTCCCTGCGCCTGATAGCCTACAAAAAGGACTGTACATTCCGGACGCCAGAGATTGTGTTTCAGGTGATGTTTGATCCGTCCTGCCTCGCACATACCGGAAGCAGAAATAATGACTTTAGGCTGCATGTCAAAATTGATACGTTTGGACTCTTCACTGGATACAGCCAGATTCAACCCCGGGAATCTGAGCGGATTGATACCTGCCTTGATCAGCGCCATGGCATCTTCGTCAAAACACGCCCGGAAATTCTTATTAAATATGTTGGTGGCCTCTATGGCCAGCGGACTGTCCACATAGACCGGGAAATCAAAACCAATCAGCTTCCGCTCCTTGATCTCACGGATAAAATAGAGCAACTCCTGCGTACGCCCCACGGCAAAGGCAGGGATGACCAGATTACCGCCGCGCTTTAAAGTTTTCTCGATGACGCCTGCCAGCTCGCTTACATAGTCCGGCGGCGCGTTATGGGTGCGGTTGCCATAGGTAGATTCCATAACCACATAATCTGCCGTATCCGTATACTGCGGATCTTTAATAAGCGGCTGGTTGGTATTGCCCACGTCTCCGGAGAATACAATCTTTTTCTCCACCCCCTCTTCCTCGATCCAGATCTCGATGGATGCGGAACCCAGCAGATGTCCCACGTCCCGGAACCGTACATGAATGCCGGGGCACAGCTCAATCCTCTGCTCGTAACCGCAGGGATGGAACAGATCAATGGCGCCGATGGCGTCGTTGATGGTATACAGGGGTACATACAGTTCGCCGCCGGAACGCTTTGCTTTCCGGTTGCGCCATTCCGCCTCAAATTCCTGAATATGGGCGCTGTCACGGAGCATGATATTGCACAGGTCACTGGTGGAAAAAGTGGAGACGATCTCGCCTTTGAAACCATTCTTGTACAAAAGCGGCAGCCGCCCCGAGTGGTCAATATGGGCATGGGTCAGAAGCACATAGTCAATCTGATTCTCAGGAACCGGGATATCCTGATTCACATACACATCTTTTCCCTGCTCCATTCCACAATCGACCAGGATGTGTTTTCCGCAGGCTTCGATATAGTGACAACTTCCGGTCACCTCATGGTTGGCGCCAACAAAACCAAGTTTCATAAATACAACCCCCTTTTTGTTATTTACAGTTTTCTTTCTTATATCATACCAATTTATTTGAAAATATTCAACGGTTATCTCCGTCAAAAACATCTGTTGCCAATCACACCATTATGGGTTATCATAAATAGATTCATACTAAATCACAATCAGGAGATTACAACGCTATGACAAAGAAATGGTGGCACGACAAAGTAGCTTATCAGATCTATCCAAAGAGCTTTTATGATTCCAACGGTGACGGCATCGGAGACATTCCGGGGATCATCAGCAAACTGGATTATCTGAAAGACCTGGGCGCAGACATTCTGTGGCTCTCTCCCTGCTATGCTTCCCCTCTGGCGGACCAGGGATATGATATTTCCGACTACTATAAGATTGATCCGCGTTTTGGAACCATGGAAGATATGGACCGGCTGATCGCAGAAGCGAAAAAACGCGACATGTACATACTGATGGACCTGGTGGTGAATCACTGTTCCGACGAACATGAGTGGTTTCAAAAAGCCTGCCAGGACCCGGACGGAAAATACGGACGCTTCTTTTACCTCAGAGATAAAAAAGACGGAGAACTTCCCACCAACTGGCGCTCTTATTTCGGCGGTCCCGTATGGGACGACCTTCCGGGAACCGACAAGCAATACCTGCACGTTTTCCATAAGAAGCAGCCGGATCTGAACTGGGAAAATCCCGAAGTCCGGGAAGAAATCTACAAGAATATTAACTGGTGGCTGGATAAAGGGCTGGGCGGTTTTCGGATCGACGCGATCATTAATATAAAAAAAGCCCTTCCGTTCCGCAGCTATGAAGCCGACAGAGAGGACGGACTTTGCAGCGTGGAAGCCATGTTAAAAGACGCCGAAGGTATCGGAGAATTTTTAAGAGAAATGCGCGACCGCACTTTCAGAAAATATGACGCTTTTTCCGTAGGGGAAGTCTTTCATGAAAAACCGGAAGAAATCCAGGATTTTATCGGAGAAGACGGATATTTTTCCAGTATGTTTGACTTTAACGAGACGGTCTTTGGCAGCAGCGAAAAGGGATGGTATGACGCAAAACCCATCACCCCGGACGATTATAAAAAATGCTGTTTTGAGGCGCAGAGACGGGTTGGGAACACCGGCTTTCTTTCCAACGTCATCGAAAACCACGACGAACCCCGGGGTGTTTGCCGCTACATCCCGGAAGGGGACGTAAATGACAAGAGTAAAAAGATGCTGGCCGCGCTGAATCTTATGCTGCGGGGTATCCCTTTTATCTATCAGGGGCAGGAACTGGGTATGGAAAATATGCCTTTTTCTTCCATCGAGGAAATAGACGACATTTCCAGCAAACATGAATACCAGGTGGCATTAGACGCGGGGCTTACGCCGGAAGACGCGTTGAACCGCATTGCCGGATTCAGCCGGGACAATGCCAGAACGCCCATGCAGTGGTCCGACGAAGCAAACGCCGGTTTTACCACCGGCACACCCTGGCTGAAAGTCAACCCGAATTATACTTCCATCAACGCCGCTTCCCAGATGGACGACCCGGACTCTGTCAGAAGTTTTTACAAGAAGCTGATCGCCCTTAGAAAAGATCCCGAATACAAAGAGACTATTGTATACGGAGATCTTGAGCCTCTCTGGGAGACAAGGCGCAACCTGATGGCCTACTGCCGACAGGGCGACAGGCTCCTGTTCGTGATCGGTAATTACAGAAAATACGACCAGTCAGTCACCCTTCCTTATCCTTATAAGAAAGTGCTGCTCAACAACTATCCGGACATTGACGAAGAAGGGAAAACCATCTCTTTGTACGGATACCAGGTCTTAATTCTGGAGATGTAATAAAAATCACAGGATAAAGCACGCCTGTCATACCAAAAGAGCACACTGTTGTAAATGAAACAGTGTGCTCCATAGACAGCACGTTTTTGCGCGCCATATGAACGGAAATCGTCTGCTTTATCTGTGTAATGCCTCTTCCTGCAGCTTATCAAACGCCGCCATGCATTCGTCCACCGTAGCGCCTTGTAAGAGATCACGCACGATCAGACAGGTATTCCCCCACTGTTCTACATTCATCCCGGCGTTGGAACCCAGTACATATATATTTTCATTGATTTTATCATTCAGCGGTTTCAGCGCGTCGATGCACTCCACTTCTACATTTTTTGACGGAGAAATCACTTTGTTGGTTTCCGCATACAATTGAAGTGCCTCATCAGAAAGAATAATGTCCAGGACGGCGGATGTATCTTCTAAATGTTCTGCTTCCGCACAAATGCCGTATCCGGTCATGGATACAATCGGCATCTGCCCAAGCTTGCTGGGGAACCCGATGACCTGAAGATTAAAATCCGGCCTGCCGTAAGCAGTTTCCGCGTTTGCGGCCCCCCAGTATGCCATTACGATAGGCGTCTTCTGAGCTAAAAAGTCAGGGCCCTCTCCTTCGATCGCTTCATAAGTATAGGCCGTCTCGGCATCTATATACCCTTTGTCAATCAATTCCTTCAGATATTCAAAACCGGGACGCATATAATCGCTGTATTTTGCCTCACCTTGATTGAGCGCTTCAATCAAAGCTTCCGTATTGCCTCCGTTATACAGCTCTGCATAAGCCTGGGCAAAGACAAAGTTTTCCAGCCACCAGCGGTTTGCGCCGATGGGAGTCTCAATACCGTTTTCTTTAAACACTCTGCAGCACTCCATAAATTCCTCAGGCGTATCAGGAAGCGCAAGATCATATTTGTCAAACATATCCTTGTTTAAAAACAGGCCATGAACGACTACTTCCTGCGGTATTGCCACCAGCTTGCCGTTCACCGTATTTGCGGTTTTTACAACATCGCGCATATTTTTTGCGCTGTCAAGCACAGACAGATCCAAAAGTTTGTCTTCTGAACCTAATAGCTGAATGGTATCCGGATTCAGAAGATACAAGTCATCCATATGATTGCGCGCCCGGTCAAGGGATACTTCATCATAAGTCTTTTCCTGATAATTCTCTGCCGTGTAGGTCCTGTACCGTACTGTCAGACCCAGCTCTTTCTCTGCCATTTCAACCGTTAAATCAAAAGCAGTCCTTGCAATATTTTTCACATCCGGCTTTGATTTTTCCATAGGTCCGAACAGGTTGATAATCTCCTGATTATTCTCGTCATTAGAAACAAGATTCTCTCCGGTATCCGTCTGATTACTGCAGGCTGCCGCTGTAAGCGTTATGATCCCGATCATACAAACTGCGAATAATGTCTTAAATCTTTCCTTTACATTTCTTTTCATATTCTTTTCCTTTCATAGATGAAAAATATTTAAGATATATACTGATGGATCGTTCTCTTTAATAAGTCCATATCAATCGGTTTGGCTACATGCGCGTTCATACCGGCATTTAAAGCATCCTTTACATCTTCCGCAAAAGCGTTTGCAGTCATGGCGATAATCGGTATGCTTTTTGCGTCAGGATGCTCTGATAAACGGATTTTCTCCGATGCTTCATAGCCATTCATAACCGGCATCTGCACATCCATCAAGACAGCGTCAAATTTGCCTGCGGGAGCCCCTTCAAACAGCTCCAATGCCTGTTTCCCATTTTCGGCTATTTCGCAGGTTGCGCCTTCAATGTCTAAAAGCTCTGACAGAATTTCCGCATTGATCTCATTATCCTCAGCGACAAGAAAATGCAGCCCGTTCAATTCGGTGTCCCCATCTTCCTCATATTCCGGTTTAATGTTATCCCGCGTCAGCCGCAGGCTAAGAAGTGCTTCCTTGAATGCAGATACAAAAAACGGTTTTGTAAGGAATCCGACATTTTCTATGGAAGAAGCCTCTGTATACATTTCATCACTGTCATAGGAGGCAAGGAACAGAATCGGAATTTCACCCGGAAGGATCTCCCGAAGCTTTCTGGCTGTTTCGACTCCATCCACATCTTTCAATGCAAAGTCAAGTAAAATCACCTGATAGCTGTCTCCATCCTCACAGGCATGCTGCACCATGCGCAAAGCTTCCTGCCCGCCGGAGACCGTATCGACAGCTATACCGGTATCCGCCATCAGTGCCCGGATGCTCTTGCAGACCTCCTCACTGTCATCCGCCGCCAGAATCCGGGTGATTCCGCTTTCCTTCCAGAACTGCTCATCTGCCTGTACACTGGGGATGCGAAGCTCTAAGTCAACCCTGAAAAGGCTCCCTTTATCAACTTCGCTGAAAACATCAATGGTTCCTCCCATAAGCTCTACAATATTTTTCGTGATCGCCATACCTAATCCGGTGCCCTGAACCTTGTTTGTAGTGCTGTTCTCCGCTCTGGTAAACGCATCAAAGATGGTCTTAAGGAATTCCGGCGTCATACCGTACCCATCATCTTCGACCTCGATCCGAATATGCTCATATTGAGCAGAACGCTGCTTCTGCCCGATGATACGGAACCAGATATTGCCCTTCTCAGGCGTATATTTTACCGCGTTTGAGAGAAGGTTAATCAAAATCTGATTCATCCTGGTCCTGTCCCCGATCAAATATTCATGATTGATATCCGTCACCGTGACATAAAAGCTCTGTGCTTTTTCCCTCGCCATCGGACGGATAATCGCATCTACAGAAGAAATCAGATCATTCAGGGTAAACTCTTCCAGGGTAAGCACCATTTTTCCGCTCTCGATTTTAGAGACATCCAGAACATCATTGATCAGGCTGAGCAGGTGCTGACCGGACGAAGTAATCTTTTTTGTGTATTCCTTTACCTTGGCCGGATTGTCGGCATCCTTGGAAAGCAGCGTAGTAAATCCAAGAATCGCATTCATAGGCGTGCGGATATCATGGGACATATTTGAGAGAAATGTCGTCTTGGAATTACTCGCAATCTGCGCCGTATGCAATGCTTCCGCCAGTTGTTTGTTATGAATCTCTCTCTCCGCCTCCCGTTCCTTTCGTATCACATCCTCCTGTTTCCAGTTCAAATAGTACAAAACACAGCACAGTAAGAAAGCAACCAGCATGACAAGCACAACGATAAGAATACTCTGATTCACAACCCGGCCTTCCTGCTGAATGGCTTCAATCGGCACATATCCGATCAGGTAAAAGGCGCCGTCGTTTACCGCCCACATATAAATCAGAGAGTTTTTATTCCGAATGTCATGATAGAACATGATATTTTCTCCGTCATGAATGGTTCTGGCAACCTTTTCCTGAAGGGCCTCATCCATAATACTGTTGGCATTGTAAAAATCCGCCAGGTTCAGATGGCCGGCGTCACGCTCGCCCATCCCCGTCGGCTTTAATACAAACCGTTCGCTTTTGCCGTCCATAACATACAGCATGGCCCTTCCGTCATAAAGCTTATCCGGAAATGTCATTTCAAAAGAGTCGAAGATATACTCAATATAGAGCGTGGCAATCTCTTCGTCGTTTTTCATAACAGGACATTTCATCGTATAGGCCCAGGCTCCCAAATCGTTCATATAGGACTTGCTCAGCGACAGAGCGCCAACTTTTTTCCCGTATGAGAAATCCAGTGTGTCTTCTGAAAACACCTCCCCTGTACTGGAAACACCTTCTGTTTCGCCTTCCAATATCATGGATACTTTTACAATAGTCCGGTTTTGACTGTAAAAACGTATCGTTTCATAAGGATTTTGGGAAATAGCAATTTCCTGGGCAATAAATTCCTGAAATTCTGCTTCTTTTATCAGAATAGCCTCCAGCGTCCCCTTAACCAGGCCAAGGCTGTCACTTAGATTGTTAACCGCCGAGGCGGACATCTCAGCGGAGGTCTCCCTTGCGACAGAAAACACAACCGCTCCTAAAATACCAAACACCACTATGATAGAAATAAGTAAAGATCCCTTTCGCCTTCTTTTCGGCATCTTTTTCATTGTGAGCTCCGATCTTAATCTCCCGGCCGGAGATTATATCATTTTCTATTTTCATCTTCTTACTATATTGTAGCAAAATTTACTTTATTAGGCTATATCTTTTTATTATATTATGATGTGGGTGTCAAAA
>DKVI01000033.1:0-44297 GCA_002491115.1 Lachnospiraceae bacterium UBA7182
AAACCTTCGTGAAACAACCCTAATGATAGAAAAGTGCCGGTTGACAGGGGCAGAAATTTTTGATAGGATGAAGTCAAATTTAATAAGGTGCAGATGCTTCGTAGAAACTAAATGTTTTAAAATATGTAACTACAAGTTGTTCGAGTCCTGCTATCTCCATTTTTCTTTTTATATCGAAAAAGCAGGTAAATATCCTGCATTTTTGATTTTATGGATGTTCAGAAAAAGTGGGAAATTCCTGTATAAGAGTCGAAAAAGAGCCGAAAAAATGAAAAAACCTGTTTTAAGTCCAGATTTTACGATAGAAGATATTCACAAGATGAGAGAGTACAATTATTATCAGACAAAAGATATGACTTCGCAAGAACGTATGGATTATTATAATAGCTGTGGTTTAGAGGTTCATAGAGAAATACAATCTCGAAAAGGAAAAAAGCATAGAGAAAAGATGAATTTTGTTGAAAAACAATAGCAAGTACCTGCCATACACCATAGGCAGGTTTTTTTAAAATAGGCATAATTCCGCAGAAGATCTTGCATATTCCATAGATTTCGGCTAATATTAAATTATATTATAAATTAGCCGAAAGGAGCCATCATATGCATTATATAACAAGGAATCTGGAGACTGTGGTGTGCCAGGTGACGAAGGAGTATCCGGTGGTGCTGATTACCGGTCCAAGGCAGACGGGAAAGACAACGATGCTTCTAAAAATGATGGAAGGTACGGATCGAAGTTATGTGTCATTGGATGATTTGAATGAAAGAAGCGTAGCTAAAAATGATCCGGAACTCTTTTTGCAGTTGCATAAGCCGCCGATTTTAATTGATGAAGTGCAGTACGCGCCGGAGCTGTTTATTTATATTAAAATGCATGTGGACCGGTATCATAATCCGGGCGCATTCTGGCTGACAGGATCACAGATCTTTCAGTTAATGAAAGGCGTACAGGAATCTTTGGCAGGCAGGGTGGCAGTTCTTTCCATGACCTCCCTGTCACAGGCGGAGATATGCGGCAAAAGCATGGCTCCATTTACGGTTGATCTGGAGGCATTGTCTGACAGGGCAGAGGGCAGGACAGTGATGGACGCAGGGGGAATTTTTGAACGGATCTATAAGGGTTCCATGCCGGCGATTGTCAGCGGCGTGAACAGTAACAGCCAGATTTTTTACAGCAGTTATCTAAACACATATATTGACAGGGATGCAAGAGAATTATCAGAGAGCATAGATTCTTTGAAATTTTTCAGGTTTCTGACGGCCGTTGCCGCCAGATGCAGTCAAATGTTGAATTTGTCGGATATAGCACAGGATGCGGATATCAATCAGATGCAGGTAAAACAGTGGCTTGGAATTTTAGAAACACTGGGGATTATCTTTTATTTGCACCCATTTTCTAATAACCTGTTAAAACGCCTTGTGAAGACACCAAAACTTTATTTTTACGATACAGGTCTGGTTTGCTATCTGACCAGATGGAGCGATGCAAAAACACTGGAAAGCGGCGCCATGAACGGCGCAATACTGGAAAACTATGTGGTATCCGAGATTGCAAAGACATATTTAGGCTGCGGGCGCGAGCCATATATGTATTATTACAGGGATAAAGACGCAAAAGAGATTGATATTGTGCTGGAACATGACGGTATTCTAAACCCAATTGAAATAAAGAAAACTTCCAATCCGGGAAGTGAACTTACAAAAACATTTTCTCTTTTGGACCGGGCAAGCGTGCCGCGGGGGAAAGGCGCTGTGATCTGCATGAAGCCTCAGCTTGGCGCCATTGACAGGGACAACTATATTGTCCCGATTTGGATGATCTAAGCGTCCGCCTCTCTTTTTCGTGCAGATATTAAGAGGAAAAAAACGGATGAACAGGATATAGTAAAAGCGGTAGGAGGATTTTACAGGATGGAATGGATTGAAAGGTTAAATGACACGATCAGCTATATGGAAGAACATCTGACGGATGGGATAGATTATGAAAAGCTTGGGCGGATTGCCTGTTGTTCTGCTTATCATTATCAGAGAATGTTCGCTTATATGGCGGGCGTTCCTCTGTCGGAATATATCCGCAGAAGGAAAATGTCGCTGGCTGCCGTAGATCTGCGGGAAAAGGGTGCGAAAGTCATTGATATAGCGGGCAAATACGGGTATAGTTCACCTACTGCCTTTAACAGGGCCTTTCAGTCCGTTCACGGGATCGCGCCCTCTGCCGTAAAGAACGAAGGGGTGTCTGTAAAATCATTTCCTCCCATCACATTTAAAATCACAGTAAAGGGAGTAGAAGAGATGAATTATCGGATTGAGACAAAAGAGGCTTTTCGTATTGTGGGCGTGTCCGTACCGTTATATAAGGATATTGAGAAAAATTTTACAGTCATTCCGCCCAAGTGGGAAGAAGTGGCCCAAAACGGGACCCTGCAGAAACTGATTGGTATGATGGACACGCCGCCCATGGGCGTGTTGGGCGTAAGCATCTGTAATGACAAAGAACCGTGGAGATATTATATTGCCGTATCCACGACAAAGGAAAACGACGGTCTGGAAGAATATACGGTGCCTGCGGCTACCTGGGCAATCTTTTCAGGGACAGGCGCGGGCCAGTCTATCCAGGAACTGGAACGGCGGGTTGTTACCGAATGGCTGCCGACTTCGGGATATGAATATGGCGATGCGCCGGATCTGGAAGTATATCTGAATCCTGATCCGCAGAACGCGCAGTATGAAGTGTGGATTCCTGTGGTGAAGAAAGGCCAGGGTTCGTAATACAGCAGTCTTAGAAATGATTCATAAAGATTTTTTCTTGCAAATCCTTTGTCAGACAGTATAATGAGAATAGATGTACAGCAGCAGGTGACAGGAGGGAAGAATCTTTGGCGGACCAAAAAGTAGCCGTACTGGATATCGGCGGAAGTTTTATCAAGTATGGGCAGATGAATGAGAGACTGGAAATTTTGAACCGCGGAAAGATAAGAACGCAGCGGGATCAGATAGATACGTTTTATCAGACGCTGGATCATGTATGGGATGAGATCGGTGCGGGGACGCGGGGGCTGGCGGTCAGTATGCCGGGGGTGATTGACTCGGTGCGCGGATATGCCATCAGCGGAGGTTCTCTTGAAATTCTGAATCAAAGTGATTTTGCAGGGGAACTTAGAAAGCGGTATCAGGTGCCTGTATGGATCGGCAACGACGCCAAATGCGCGGCGGTGGCGGAGGTGGGATACGGCGTATTGAAAGGCGTGGATTCCGCGGTGGCGATTATCCTTGGCACAGGTGTGGGAGGATGCCTGATCCGGGATGGAAAAGTCTTTTTTGGCAGGCATTTTTCCGCTGGGGAAGTGAGTTTTTTACATATCAATTATCACAAAATCCATGACCGGGATGAATGGTGGGCCAATGTAAACGGGATTGAAGGTTTTTTGTCCATCGTGCAGGAGGCCATGGGAACAGAGGAAACTTTTTCGGGGGAAGAGATCTTTGCCATGGCCCGGGAGGGAAACGAAGCGGTGCTTCACGCCATCGACCGGTTTGCGGAGATCATAGCGGCGCAGGTATTTAATATACACTGTATCTGCGATGTGGAGAAAATCGCCATCGGGGGCGGCATCTCCCAGCAAACGCTTCTGATAGAAAAAATCGACGAAAAATTTACGGAGATATTTTCAGAGTATCCCTTCCCTCTGTTCCGGCCTTCGATTGTCGCCTGCCGGTTCTGCAATGATGCCAATCTGATCGGAGCGTATTATCAGTTTTGCCAGATGAAATAAAAACCGCCGTACAGGACAGATTATGATTCCTGTGCGGTGGTTTTTTGAGCTTTTTATTCTGTAATCGTAAATGGTTTTGTTATAGTTCCTTTAAAATTGCCCTTTCCTTTTATAATAATAGTCGGCGGCTTCGGATCTGCAGCAGATTTGACTCTATTATTATTTTTGTATGAAATTGTATAGTCTCTGCCTTCTACAAGTCTTTTTCCTCCAAAAGTCAGTTGTGGTTTGGGTTTTGCTTTGCCGGACACCAGTTTTCCCTGCATTTCTGTTTCCAGACCCTGGATCAGATTTTTCGGGTCTTCTTTCAAATCATATGCTGTAATCTTGAAAGACTTTTTAAGGAGACCCGTATATCCGTTAATTCCCTGTATAATGAGGATGGCTTTTCCGGTATTTTTATTGTTGGAGTAGAATACTTCATAGTCGGTTCCTTTTAACAGTTGATCTGTTCCTACAGTGATTTCCATTTTGGAAGTATCCTGTTCCTGACAGCTTCCGTTATAAAGCATACTTTTTTGCAGTGTAAGCCCTGTGATAGAAGCTTTTTTCATGGATTTTCCCTTAATCTGGAAAGTAGTTCTTTTTGTTCCGATATACTCTCCCTTACCTCTGAGGATGACCGTAGCGGTTCCGACTTCTGTGTTGTTTTCATATTCCACATCATAGTCTTCACCGTCCAGAAGTGCTCCTTCTTCACCTTTAAAAGTAACTTTCAGTTCGTCACTGTCCAGCTCCACAGGACCTCCGGTATAGTCCTGTGCGGGTATTTTTCTGACCCTGGCTTTGCTGATCAGTTTATAATCATCAGGATTGATGATGGAAAGCTGAATGGTTCTTTCGCCTGTAAAATTACTCCCTTTTTTCGCCGTAACAAGAATATCATAGTCGCCTTCTTCCTGATATGCGTCTTCACCGTCGGGATAGGAAACGGTAAAATCTTTGTTGTTTGTTAGTTTTTTCCCGTTCCAGGACAGCACCGGTATTTTTTTCTGAACTTTTTGGTTATATATGACGGCAATATTGTCTGCGGTGACTTCTTCCAAATCTACAGGTGTAATGTTAAAATATACGGTTTTGCCGACCGGATAATGTTTTTTTCCGGTTATGATTATGGCAGGCGCGCCGTCTGTATTGGATATGGTGTTTACTTTTGTATTATTTTTATATTTGACTGTATAATCAACCCCTTCATCCAGGCGCTCGTTATTCCAGTATACATGCACTTCCGGTTTGATGGCTTTCCCTGTATAAGATACATCCTGTACAGGTGTGGTCCAGAAACCTTCCGGGATTTTACCATCCTGTGGAAGGTCTTCGGCTGGTACATCACCGGAATCTTCTTTGAATATCTGCCATCCTGCATAGAGAATGGTGTCTGTCTGAACGGTGTCTTTGGAAAAATTCCATTTATTTTTGCAGTCTTTTTCTTTGTACCATCCGGTGAACGTGTACCCGTCGGCTTTGGGAGCTGTCGGTTCCTGAATTAAAGAGTCTTTTTTAACGGATAAGCCGTTTTGGTAATCTGCCGGTAATGTGCCGTGGCCCTGCAGGTCGAAGGTTACCCTGCAGGCAGAGGTTTCCGGATTTTCCGGCTTTTTTTGCTGGCAGTACTGTTCTAAGCGGGCGCTTATGTCATCCGCGCTCTGGTATCCCTGAGAGATATACTGCAATTTGTTGTCTGCGTCAATATAACAGATGACCGGAAGCGTAAGGCTGATACTTCCGGAAGTGTAGATACCGGATACTTGCAGATACTGAAACAGGACTGTATTATATCTGCCGGATGTATCGTACGCGAAGGTAATCTGAGCGCTTCCGTACATATCTTTGAAACTGGCGACATCCGCTTTATCTCTTCCGTCAATCTCAAGCGCATAAATGTCCAGATCTGAAAATCCATGGTCGGCAATGCCTTTGATGGTTCTTCTGCTGTAGCCGCAGGTGGTTCGGAAGAAGATCAGCAGTTTAGGTTTCTGATCTGCTTTGGAAGTGACCGTTTTGTCATCAATGGTGGTAAAGGATATTTCCGGATTATTAATATTTAGCCCGTCTGTGGACTGTTCCCACTTGGCATAAAGTGTCAGATTCCCCGTAGTACCTCCGCCGATTTGCGTGACTTTATGGGAAAAAGCGGCATCGCTGTACCAGCCTGCAAAGGTATATCCGGTTTTGGCAGGATCTTTCAGGATGATGACAGGAGATGTCTGTGTGTAGGTGGCAGGATTGGAGCTGTCGTTGGTACCGCCGTCCAGAACATAGGTAATGGTATAAGTTTCTCCTGTGACTCCGTAATTACAATAGCGTGTTAGATTGGAAGCCACTGCGTCGCCGTCGGTGCTGCCGGTAGTCAGGTATTGAAATTTGTTGTTGGCGTCAATGTAACAAATGATAGGAAGGGTAGCACCTGCTGTTGGATCGTTGCCTGCCGCGTCAAAATAAGCCCACATGGCGCGGCTGTCGGCTACACCGTAAGTGTCATATGTAAACAGGATATCATTGTTTCCGGACGCATAAGTATTTTTAAAAGAAATAACGCTGTCTTTTGACTGTCCGGTCGTCTCTATGGCCAGGATATCCACATTCGGAAATCCTCTCTGGGCGATTGATCGTATGGAGGCCTGGCTAAGACCGCAGGTGGTTTTATAAAAGATAAGTATTTTAGGTTTACCCTGCGCTGCGGATAAAACTTCTTTGTCTTCGATGCTTATAAAATCGTATTCTGGGTTGTCAAGTCCCAGCCCGGAAGCGCCTTCTTCCTCATCCTGACCTTCTTTATAGGAAGCAGATGCCATGGGATATTCAGAGAGAAATGCCGCGGAAGTATACAGCTCATCTCTGACATGATTTACAAATTCCGCGTCGTTTTTCAGGAAATAGTCATAGATCGTACGTGTGCTCTGGTCGTCCCAGGTGCAGTCAATATTGTAGTATTTGGAACCGATTTGTACAATATTCCATCCATGTGCTTCTCCGTTGCCTTTTCCTGATATGATGCGCACGGACAGCCCGGCATCTTTACACATACGGTAGAAAAGCACGGCGTATCCCTGGCAGACTGAAGAGCCTTTACAAAGGGCGTCGTAGGCGGAATAGCTGCTGTAAGTGTAGTCATACTCCACATGATCGCAGATGTAATCATGGATCAGGCGGATTTTTTCGTAGTTGCTTTTTCCGCTCAAAGCAAGTTCTGCCATAACGCTGTTTACTTTTGTGGTCAGTTCCGTCTCCTGAGCGGCGTCTGAGTGGTAGAGGACAGTGCAGTTTAGAGTATAGGGTCCGCCGGTACTGGTGCTTTGCACCTGATAAGCCTGGAGGCCATAAAGAAGCGCGTCTCCTTCCTGCCCCGTACAGTCCGGGGTGTACGCCATGGCAGCATCAAAGACTTCTTCCCTAAAATTTTGACTGGCTGTATATAAATCGCTGGGTACAGAAAAGCTAAATGAAGTGGAGCGCTTTACCAGTTCGCCCCGCACATATTCTGCGGCTGCTTCTATGGATTGATAAAGGGCAGCGGCACGGGTGGTTCCCTTTGCCTGGATCTGTCCGCCGTCTTGCAGTGCATCCAGTTCGGCTTGTAATTGCGTGCGGTCCAGGACGTCTTCATATATCGGGTTTACGACAACCTGACAGTCGCTGAAAGTGTTTTCCTCTGGCGCAGTTTCATTTTTGGCAGTATTTTGTGTGTTTTCTGTGCCGGAGTCAGCAGGGTCTGCAGAGACCGGATCCGCTGTTACTTCATTTTCCGGAGCTTCCGATCTGTCATCGTCTGATGAACTGCCGAGGGTTTCTTCTGCGGCCTGTATTTCCGATACGCTTTCCTCAATTTGAAAGGCCGGTAGAGGTTCTTCCTCTGCCGCCGCCGACACAGGAAATTCTATTCCGGTTGAGAGTAATGCCGCGGACAAAAGTACGCATAAAAATCGGTTTAATTTTCTTTGTTTCATTTATAAATCCTCCTTCGGTTGATACTGTGAAAGGATGCCTTCCGCCAGCTTTTTCGCCAGTTTATCCTGATATTCCTCATCAATCAGCAGATGGCTTTCGTCCCAGTTGGAAAGAAAGCCGATTTCCACCAGAGCCGCCGGCATCTGCGCATGGCACAGCACTTTATATTCTCCGGTTCTGGTTCCTCTGTTCATGGTTTCTTCGACATCATCCAGGCTGGCTGAAAGACTCTCCGCCAGTGCTTTGCTTTCTTCACTGGATTCCCGGTGATAGCATTCGATGCCCCGCACACCGGCGTCTTCTTCACAGTAATTACAGTGAATACTGACGAAAAAATCGGCCCCTGCGTCGTTGGCAATATTGGCGCGGCCTTCCAGTCCTACTTTAAAATCATCGTCTCTTGTAAGGAGGACGGATGCGCCTTCCGCTTCCAGCCTATTGGCCAGTTTTTTTACAATGGAAAGGTTAATGTCTTTTTCCAGTATATCCCCGGCGCAGGTTCCCTGGTCGTAGCCGCCGTGGCCTGCGTCCAGCACCACCAGAGGGGCGTTTTCTTCTGCCGGCTCTTCTGCTGCCGGTTCTGTCGTGAAAGCCTGAATGACTTTGGCTCCCTGAAATTCCGATTCCTGCGCCTTGGCTCTGCTGTCCAGTAAAAATGCCCCGCCGCTTATGACTGTGATCAGCGCCAGGACAATCGATACGGCCATTAATCCCCGCTCGTTCCATCTTCGCATCCTGCGGCGTATATATCTTTTGAATCTGCGCCGGTTTATTGTATTTCGTCTGTTTTCTCTTCCGTCCATGTTCCACCCTGCTTCATTATTTTTAATATGATTATATATCAGAAGTTGTTCTTAGGTTTCTTAAATTTTATTAAGATTATGCATCAAAAATGTATCTTTTCCTTTCTCTAGTATAGTATACTAAGACAAAAGACTTGTCCAGAGCCTTGTGGGATAAATTGTAGATATAAAACGATATTCCTGGTTTTTCCAGGTGTCGGAAAAAAGGCGACCTAACCGGTTTCCGGGGGTCTGAAAAAAGCGGCATTAAAAAATCAGTGCTTCCCTTCTATAATAAAGACCATAAAACAGCGAAATCCCGGACAATGCCAGATTGATTTCAGGACGCAGAGCGGGATGAAATCGATCTAGTGCCCGGCATTGGGAGGGAGTTCGCGGAACTTAAAACAGCGAAATCCCGGACAATGCCAGAACAATTTCGGGACGCGAAGCGGCATGAAATTGTTCTAGTACCGGCATTGGGAGGGATTGCGCGGAACTTTAAAAGGAGGAAGTTGAAAATGAAACAAGGATGGTTAGGCCTGGAAGATCATGTGGTTGTCGTAACTGGAGGAGCGTCGGGCATCGGTAAGCATGTGGCGGACACATTGATGGCAGCAGGCGCAAAAGCAGTGGTTGTGGACATGAACGTAAAGACCGGAGATATGCTGGACGGCGCTTATTGTGTGCAGTGTAATGTGACGGACCATGAAAGCGTGCAGGCTATGGCAGACGCCGTGGTCGCAAAATTCGGCAGGATTGACGCGCTGGTGAATAACGCGGGTATCAATCTTCCCAGACTTTTAGTGGATGTGAAAGGAGAAAGACCGGAGTACGAATTAAACGACGCGTCTTTTACCAAAATGTTTGATGTAAACGTCAAAGGCGTATTTCTCTGTGCTCAGGCGTGCGCGAAACAGATGCTTAAGCAGGGCGGCGGCGTGATCGTCAATATGTCCTCAGAGTCAGGCAAGGAAGGCTCCCAGGGGCAGTCAGCCTATTCTGCGACCAAAGGCGCGGTGGACAGCTTTACCCGCTCCTGGGCAAAAGAACTGGGGAAATACAACATCCGCGTGCTGGCATGCGCGCCGGGCATCATGGAAGCAACCGGGCTTCGTTCCGAAGCTTATAACGACGCGCTGGCTTATACCCGCGGATGTAAACCGGAGGAACTTTCCACGGATTACAGTAAGGTAATTCCCATGGGCCGCGACGGCAAACTGGATGAAGTGGGAGACCTGGTGGCATACCTGGTTTCTGACAGGGCGAGCTATATCGCCGGTACAACGATCAATATTTCAGGCGGGAAATCCCGCGGATAACCATATTTTAAAAGGTGCGCCGATAAAACAGCCGGGGATTTTATAAGGAGGGGGACGCTATGAAAAGTACATTTGGCGATAATCGCACGGCAGATATCCTGCAGTATTTTGTCAGGACACCGGAAGTTGTACTCAGCACCCTGGCCTCCCGGCTGGATGTCAGCGAACGGACGGTGCGCAATGATATTCATCAGATCAACAGCGAACTGGAAGGCTGCGCGGCCATCGAGGGCGCGCAGGGCAGATACAGGCTCTGCATCTATGACCAGGAGCGTTTCCGCACCGTGAGCGCCAGACTGACGGAAACCGACGAATTTCTTAATTCACCCCGCAACCGGATGGATTATGTCTTCGGCAGGCTTATGCGGGCAAAAGAGACGCTGCTGACCGATGAACTGGCCTATGAAATGAATATAGGACGTACCACGCTTGTAAAAGATCTGAAAAAACTCAGAGAGGAGCTTGCGCCCTATGAGCTGGAGATTCAGGGAAAGACCAGCAAAGGACTTATACTGACAGGTCAGGAGAGCAGTATCCGGCATTATGTTCTGGAAAATGGTTACAGGCACCTCTATGAGAAATATCCGCTGGACCTTGAAATTGTGGAGATGGTTCTAAAGACTTTGTCCGAGCGGTCTTACGAAAAGAGCGTGCAGGATACGTTTTTAAAGTTTTTAACGGTTATGCTGGATCGTTTTCTGACAGGGCATGCTCTGGGAGAATTGTCCGCCAGGTTTTATAATCTGACAGCCCGGCCGGAATTTGAGGTCATTGATCAGTTAATTGAGCGGATCGCAGGGGAACTTCGTATGGAGTTTCCGGTAGAAGAAAAACTGTTTGTGCTGCTTCCCATCATCGGCATGCGTACACCGGCGGATGTACAGAATATGCAGGCCATTAAGCTGGACGAAAGCATGCGGCCGCTTCTCGACAAGGTGTTCAGTCAGATCCGTCAGGAGATGGACATTCAGATCGAAAGCCCGGAATTTATCGAAGAGTTTTTGTATCATCTTATGTTTATGATCAACCGGCTGCGTTTTCGTGTGAACCTGAAAAACCCCATGTTGGAGGAACTGCGCGAAAAATATCCGCTGGCATGGCAGATTGCGGGCGTGGCGGTCAGGGTCGTACAGGATACATATGGACTTACGGTCAGCGAGGAAGAACGCGGATATCTGGCTTCTTATTTTGGCGTCTTTCTGGAAGAAAGCGGATTTAAGAAGAACCGGCCGTTTCAGGTGGCGGTAGTCTGCGGCACAGGAAGGGTTACGGCCAGACTGGTGGCGGCACAGCTTAAAAAAGTGCTGGACAGTTCTGTGGAGCTTACGCTTTTTTCCGATGAAAAAGTCACGCCGGAGCTTTTGGAACCTTACGATATCGTCTTTACAACAGTGGAACTTCCCTGTCCCTGCGGCCGGCCGGTGATCCGGATTCACGAGATATTCAATGAACAGGAACTGCGGCATAAGATTGAGAAGACCAAATACTGGAATCAGCTGGATATTCCGATCATGGATAACAACTGGTTTGTCATGGTAGGACTTCTGGATGAGAGCCGATTCTTTATATTTGAGGAAAACCAGTCTTATGAGGAGGCGGTATCCTGCATGGCAGAGGCGCTGGCAAGAGACAATCAGGTGGATGAGGGCTTCCTGGAACGCTTACGGGTCAGGGAACAGAAAGGGACTATGGTTTTTGACCATGCGGTCGCTATCCCCCACAGTGTGCAGTATGCCAAAGAGAAACTGGTGCTGGCTGTCGGTGTGTTTCCCGTACCGATCCGGCATCACGATTACGAGATACGGGTTATATTCCTGATCGGCCTTCCTGAGCAGATATCGGAAGATGACGGGCTTTTGATCCGGATCTATGACGAGATTATCAGCATTACACAGGACATGGCGTTACTTGACAAGATCACGAAAGCCGACTGCTTTCAGGCACTTCTGCGTGTTCTGTACAGGCAGTCATAAGAAACTGCAGGAAGAACGGAGGAAACAAAGATGTTAAAATTAGGACTGATAGTAATGGCGATGTTTGCGCTGCAGGCACTTTTAAGCGCCTTACAGATGCGTCATTTTTCCAGGGAGTTTATTTCGCTTCGCAGAAAAGGCAAGGTGGCCTGCGGCAGGCAGTCGGGAGGTTTTCATGCAGGCGCGATCGTGATGTTTTTAATCGGGGACGACGGCGTGATCCGGGAAGGAAAGATGCTTATGGGCGTGACCTGTTTTGCAAGAGTGCGCACCCTCTCCGGTTTTGAAGGCAAATATGTGGGCGGTCTGACCGAAGAAGACCTGCCCAGATACGGGAAGAATCTTAAGAAAGCCATTCTGGACGCGCGCAATACATACAATAAATTTATGTCCGGCGAGGTGATCCTGGAGCCGCCCTCACCCTTCAGGCGTATGGGGCGCGCGATTACCGGCGTCGGCAAGGCGGCGGGCTGAAAAGACCGCCGGCAGATGAAGAAAGGTGGATCATTTATGAATTTTATCGTTAATTTAGCTTCCAACTTTATGAATCTGTTTACCCTTGGAGGCGAACAGTTCTTAAGCTGGGTCAGCGGTATTATACCTACGATTTTGATGCTTTTGGTACTTATGAACGCGATTATCGCGCTTGCAGGGGAGGAAGCGGTGGCCAGGCTGGCCCGCATCTGTACGGGAAACCCGATCCTGCGCTATATGGTGCTTCCTTTTGTCAGCGCATTTATGCTGGGTAATCCGATGGCTCTTTCCATGGGCAAGTTTATGCCGGAATTTTACAAACCAAGTTTCTATGCGTCCGTAACCTATCACTGCCACACCAATAACGGAATCTTTCCGCATATCAATGCGTCGGAGCTGTTTATCTGGCTGGGTATTGCCAACGGCATTACCGCTCTGGGACTGGATACGACGCCTCTGGCAGTTCGTTATCTGCTGGTGGGTCTGATCGCGAATCTGATCTCAGGATGGGCCACCGAGTTTACGACAAAACTGGTGGAAAAGCAGCAGGGTGTGACTTTGAGTCGTGAATTTAAGATTGCAGGGAAATAGAGGAGGTAAATCAAAATGGCAGAATATCGTTCAATCCGTGTGGAAAAAGGTCCCGGCGGTTTCGGCGGCCCGCTTATTATCACGCCGACCGAACAGCGCAATAAAGTAATGTATATCACAGGCGGCGGCGCGGAGCCGGAATGCCTGCAGAAAATTGTGGAACTGACAGGACTAATTCCTGTCAACGGCTTTAAGACCAACTGTCCGGAAGAGGAACTGGCGCTGGTGATCATCGACTGCGGCGGCACGCTGCGCTGCGGCATCTATCCTAAAAAGGGCATCCCCACCATCAATGTGATGCCGGTGGGAAAATCAGGCCCTATGGCTCAGTATATTACAGAAAGCATCTATGTATCCGCCGTAACACCCAAGCAGGTCTTTGCCGCGGAAGGCGCGCCTGCACCGGCAGCGGCGAAAGCAGAGCCTGCCGAGACGGAAGAAAAATCCAAAGCGGAGAGCGGGGCAAAGTTCACCGCCGATATGAAAGTGTCCGAGACACTGGCGAAGCAGGAAAACAAATCTCTGATCACAAAGATCGGCCTGGGTGCAGGAAAGGTGGTCAACACCTTCTATCAGGCAGCCAGGGACGCGATCCAGACCTGCATCACCACATTGCTCCCGTTCATGGCGTTCGTATCCATGCTGATCGGTATCATCAACGGTTCCGGGTTCGGAGACGCGTTCGCATCCGTTCTTACTCCTCTGGCAGGCAATGTATTTGGCCTGGTAGCCCTGGGCCTGATCTGTTCCATTCCCGGTCTGTCGGCGCTGCTGGGACCCGGCGCAGTCATCGCGCAGATTATCGGTACGCTGGTGGGCGCGGAGATCGGAAAAGGAAATATCGCGCCGCAGCTGGCGCTTCCGGCACTGTTTGCGATCAACTGCCAGGGCGCATGCGATTTTATCCCCGTGGGTCTTGGGCTGGCGGAAGCAGAGACTGAGACAATAGAGGTAGGCGTAGTATCTGTTATGTACTCCCGGTTCCTCACAGGATGGCTGCGCGTAGTGCTGGCATATGCGGCAAGTTTTGGACTGTATGCATAAAATTGTCACGATTCAATCAATAGAAGGAGGCTGATCATTTATGAAAGTTATCTATGAAAACAGAGTCAAAGCGCTGGGAAGCTGTGTCAATGAGTTTCAGGGTGAAAACATGTTCATTATCTTTGGGGACAACGCACCGGAGGAGCTGCGGGATTACTGCTATTCTGTGGATGTGAATCCCATTAACGGTACGATCCTTGCAGGCCAGACGCTGGAAGTGGGCGGCAGTTCGTATCGGATTACGGCCGTGGGACCGGAGGCCCCGGTGACACTGGCGGGACTTGGGCACTGCACGATCAATTTCAGCGGACAGGATACGGTGGATCTTCCGGGTACCATCTATGTGGAAAATAAACCGATGCCCGAGATCGGAGTCGGGACTGTCATTCGGATTGTGGAAGGATAGATATAGAGAAGATCGTGTATTTTGGACGGATCTGTGTTATCATAATAAAAAAGTGAAAGCAGGTGCGTCATGCCGGGGGAGAATCCGCTGAAACAATACAAGATGTTTGAAAATGTATCCTATAGCACGCTTGACTGGCTGTGGCATACAGGCAGAGTAGAAGAGTTTGAAAAAGGCAGCCTGATCATGCGTGCCAGGGAGCCTGTCCGGTCAGTCTGTATTCAGATAACAGGAAAGTCCATGGTCTACAATCTGACCTGTGCGGGGCGGCGCAAGATCATCTTTATTTTTGGAAGCGGCGTTCTTCTGAATGAGCATGTACAGAGTTTTCAGCTTACCTCCTGCTATTGTGAGACTATTGAAACAAGCCGGATTCTTGTGATCCCTGTGTCCTGTTTCCTGCGCGGGATGGAAGATGATTTTACCTTGACGAAAGCGGTGCTTACGATACAGGAGTGGAAAGCCTGGAGATTGTGTCATCAGCTTAAAAATACCATGGGAAGTATCGGGCTGGAAAAAAAGCTGGCGGCAAAACTCTGGAAGCTTTCCAGAGATTTTGGAAAACGGACATCTGAAGGAATCGAGATAGATATCAATATGCCGATTACTTTCCTGGCGGATATTCTGGGAGCGCCCAGAGAGACCACTTCCCGCCTGTGCAATCTGCTGTCAGGTTATGGTCTTATAAAGCTGGAGAAGAAACGGATTACGATTCTGGACCCAGATCGTATGGCGGTATTTTTTAAGACCGGAAAAATTGAATAAAACAGAAAAAAGGAAATTCCGTGATGAACGTCACGGAATTTTTTTCCCGTTCCTGATAGAATATGCCTAACCAAATAAAAGGATCTAAGAAAGGAGTCGTTATGGGGTATCAATTGACCAGGCAGGAAGCAGAAGAAATGTTTCGTCGGTGGATGGCGCAGTACGATATATTTGCGCCGAAGCTGATGGAAGGGGAAGGCTGCTTTTCTGACACAGATATTATTCGTTATGGAGCCGTTGCTTCTCTGGACGAGATTGTCTGGGACAAAAAGTCGGATTATTCTTTTAAAGAGGTGCTTCTGCCCATCAATGAAACGCTGTTTTATTTCACGGAGGATGAGACAAAAGTGCCCAAAGGGCCGCAAAAGGACAGGCTGGTTTTTCTGCGTGCCTGTGATCTTTGTGCGGTGAAACGTCTGGACGAGATTTATCTTAAAAACGGATTTGAGGATTATTATTATGCAAGACTGAGGGAGCATACAAAATTTATTCTGATGGGCTGTACGGTTACCTGCAAGTCTGGTTTTTGCGTCAGTATGGGAAGCAATCGTACGGATGCGTATGACGCCTATCTGAAGGTAGACGGCGACCAGGTCTGGGCAGACGTCAGGTGTAGTGAGCTTGAAAGTTTTATTAAAGGGGGCGTATCCTGTCCGGTGACACCGGATTATGTGACGGAAAACGAAGAAAAAGTCACGCTTCCCCGGAATCTGTCCAACAAAAATTTTACAGATGACATCTGGAAAGAGTACGGAGACAGGTGCATTGGCTGCGGACGCTGTAATTTTGTCTGTCCCACCTGTACTTGCTTTACCATGCAGGATATTTTTTATAAAGACAATGAAAAAGCCGGAGAAAGACGACGCGTATGGGCTTCCTGCCAGGTGGACGGATATACGGATATGGCGGGCGGCCACAGCTTTCGGACGAATCAGGCAGACAGGATGCGTTTTAAGGTCATGCATAAAATCTATGATTTTGAAAAGAGGTTCGGATATCCCATGTGTGTAGGCTGTGGGAGGTGTGACGATGTCTGCCCTGAATACATATCTTATGCAAATTGTGTGAACCGTCTGGCAAAGGAGGAAATGGACCATGAAAAATGAATATATTCCCCGGTTATCGACGATTAAAGAGGTCATCCGGCATACGGCGCTGGAGTACACATTCAGGATGGAGTTTACAGGAAATGTAAAACCCGGGCAGTTCTTTGAGGTATCGATTCCGAAGTTCGGAGAAGCGCCTATCTCTGTCAGCGGGATTGGTGACGGGACGGTGGATTTGACCATCCGCAGGGTAGGGAAAGTGACCAACGAGATTTTTGAGAATTATGTGGGAGATCAGCTATTTCTCCGCGGGCCTTACGGAAACGGGTTTGATCTGGAACATTTCAGAGGAAAAGAGCTGGTGGTGGTAGCCGGAGGTACAGGTCTGTCGCCGGTAAAAGGTGTGGTGGATTATTTTGCACAGCATACGGATGAGGCGCAGAGTATCAGACTGATCGCAGGGTTTAAATCTCCGGAAGATGTGCTTTTTAAAGAGGATTTTAAGTTCTGGGACACAAAGATACAGGTGATAAAAACGGTAGATACGGCCCCGGAAGGGTACGAAGGCCCGGTGGGAATGGTGACGAAGTATATACCGGATCTGACATTTCAGGATATTGAGAAGGCCGTGTTTATCTGTGTGGGTCCTCCGGTTATGATTAAGTTTACTGTTATGGAGATCTTAAAGCTGGGCGTTCCCGAGGAAAGTATATGGGTATCTCATGAGAGAAAGATGTGCTGTGGGCTTGGAAAATGCGGGCATTGTAAGATTGGATCGTCTTATGTGTGCCTGGATGGCCCTGTGTTCAACTATGTGGACGGAAAAGAACTGATTGATTAGGAGGTGCAGGAATGGGCTTGGATGTGAATACGAAGAAATTGAAGAAAAATGCATTCCGCGTATCAAAAGAGCGGGGAATCGGAGCTTCCAGGATTCGTGTGCCAGGGGGGTACCTGGATGCAGAAGTGCTTGGAATGGTGCAGAAAATTGCTCAGACTTACGGAAACGGATATGTACACCTGACGACCCGCCAGGGGTTTGAGATCGAGGGAATCCGGCTGGAAGATATGGACAAGATTAATAAAGAGCTTCAGCCGATCATCGAAAAACTGGATATTAACCAGACAGATCCGGATACGGGTTATCCGGCGTCAGGTACAAGAAATATCAGCGCGTGTATCGGTAATAATGTCTGTCCTTTTGCCAATTATAATACGGCCAGGCTGGCCAAGCGGATCGAGAAGGAAGTATTCCCCAACGATCTGCACTTTAAGATTGCCTGTACAGGATGTTCCAATGACTGCGCGAAAGCCAGGATGCATGATTTTGGTATCATTGGCATGACTATGCCTCAGTACGATCCGTCCAGATGTGTCAATTGTCAGGCGTGCGTAAAAGGCTGTAAAAGCCTGTCCGTGAACGCGCTTCGGGTAGAAAATTATAAGATTGTCCGGGATGAGGAGAAATGTATCGGCTGCGGTGTCTGTATTACCAAATGTCCCACCCGGGCTTTGACCAGGAGTAAGAAAAAATACTATAAACTGTCTATTATGGGAAGAACCGGGAAAAAGAATCCACGCCTTGGGGAAGATTTCCTTGTGTGGGCCGATGAGGATAATATCGTAAAGATTATTCTGAATACCTATAAGTTTGTGGAAAAACATATTTCACCAAACGCACCGGCCAGGAAAGAGCATATTGGTTATATTATTGACCGGGTAGGCTTTGAAGAATATAAAAAATGGGCCTTAGACGGTGTGGAGCTGATGCCCGAGACGATCCTGAAAGACTGCGTCTATTGGAGCGGCATCCATTTTGACCGATAATATTTTATATGAGAAGAGCCATTTTGTATGAAGCAATGGCTCTTTTCATTTTTAAAAGACGGCTACCAGAGTCCCCAGAAATTTCCGGCCCAGTAGACAATTCCCAGCACCCAGCTTGTAAAGATGCCGTAGAGGATCACCGGTCCGGCGATGGTGAAGATTTTGCTTCCGATGCCGAATACCTGTCCTTCTTTTTTATACTCGATGGCAGGCGCGGCTACGCCGTTGGCAAAGCCGGTGATGGGGACCAGTGCGCCGGCGCCGCCCCATTTGGCGATGGCGGGATAGATATTAAGGCCGGTCAGAAGGATACTTAAAAGGACTAAGAGGACAGAACACCATGTGCCGGCAGTATCCTGATCGATTCCCATCTTCATGACCATGTTTACAATGAACTGTCCCAGCAGACAGATGACGCCGCCGGTGAGGAAGGCTTTGGACATTTCCAAAGGCAGGTTGTGGGTGGGAGTGACTTCTTTTACATAATCGTTGTATTGCTGTTTCTGCTCTTCGTTTGCATTCATAAAACAAGACTCCTTTTTTCTTTTATGCTTTCCTGACGGAAGGATTTTATTCGGGGAATATTTTTTATCAACCGCACAAAAACTATGTAAAAAATGAATCCAGTCAAAAAACGGAAAGGAGTTTTGAACATATGACACAGACAAAAGGACGTGCAAGCCTTGCCTATCAAAATCCGCCCAGGATCATAGGAGAAGCTTCCATCGTGGGAAGCAAAGAAGGAGAAGGTCCGTTGGGCGCTCTGTTTGACCGTGTGGAGGCAGATCCCAAATTCGGAAAGGATACCTGGGAGGAGGCGGAAAGCGAACTGCAGCTTCAGACTGCCCGGAAAGCCATGGAAAAGACGGGCATGAGCGAGGAACAGATTCGTTATCTGTTCGCGGGGGACCTGCTGGCCCAGGGAATTGCCACTTCCTACGGAATTATGGAGCTGCAGATTCCTCTGTTTGGTCTGTATGGAGCCTGTTCCACCTGCGGGGAGAGTTTAAGCCTTGCCTCCATGGCGGTAAACGCCGGATATGCGGACTGTGCGATGGCGCTGACTTCCAGCCACTTTGCCAGCGCGGAAAAGGAGTTTCGATTTCCCCTGGAATATGCCGGGCAGCGCCCCTTATCAACTACCTGGACCGTCACCGGCGCGGGAGCCTTTGTACTTTCCGCCGCAGAAACTTCCGCTGCAGAGGGAGCCTCTGTATGTGTTGCCGGAATCACCACGGGAAAAGTTGTGGATTACGGCGTAAAGGATTCCATGCATATGGGTGCGGCCATGGCGCCGGCGGCCGCGGATACCATCTATCAGCATCTGGCGGATTACGGAAGAACTCCGGAAGATTATGACAGGATTATCACGGGGGATCTGGGAAGTATCGGCCAGAAGATACTAAAAGATCTGATGCTGGAAAAAGGCGTCGATCTGAAAGATATTCATGATGACTGCGGCATCCTGATTTTCGATGCGGATACCCAGGATACCCATGCGGGAGGATCCGGCTGCGGCTGTGCCGCGGCTACGCTGGCGGCCTATATCCTGCCGAAGCTGAAAACGGGCGAGTGGAAGCGGGTGCTTTTGGTTCCCACGGGCGCTTTATTGTCGAAAGTCAGCTTTAACGAGGGGCAGTCCATTCCGGGAATCGCCCACGGGGTTGTGCTGGAACACTGTTGAGAATTATTGTTAAATTAAAAAAAATTAATGCAGCCTGAAAAAAAGTGTGATACAATATCCCGTAGTTCGGCATAGAATAGATATGCGAAGTGGAGGATAGTTAATGAGAAAAAAGTCACATATTTCACTGGCACGGTTTTTGGTGAGAGGGCTGAATAATGATATTTTATACCACAGAAGAAAGGCTTTTTATGTGGGAAGCCTGCTTCCTGACTGTCGTCCGTCCTTTCTGACCATGCGCCATGAGTATAATGAAACATTCAGGCTGGTGGAAAAAAAGATCCGCCGTCTGGCACAGGTGCAGGAACCGTATACAGATTCCATGCGTTATATGATCGATCTTGGCCAGGTACTGCATTACATCGCGGATTATTTTACGTTTCCTCATAACAGTCATTATCCGGGCGGGTTAAAAGAGCATTGTAAATATGAGGAATATTTAAAACAGGGTTTGAAAACCTATATCCGTGAGGGGAATGCCGTGTTCCACTCGGAGGAAACGAAAGCGCTTGCTTCTGTGGAGGATATTCTTGCGTATATCCAGGCAAATCACAGAGTCTATATGGAGAGCGACAGTACCGTGGAAGAAGACTGCGAATATATTACAAGAGTCTGCTCGCAGGTTCTGGCAGCAATTGCCTGCCTGGTCAGCGTGCCTGCGGATACCGCATATGCGGCATAAAAGTTACAGGGATCAAAAAACTGAATTATCCCGGGAGAATATTCCCGGGACGGATTCGGTTTTTTTATTATAGGTTATTATGGGGACAGGAGCGTAAAGGTTATGGCATTACAGTTGATTCTGGGAAATTCCGGAGCGGGAAAATCCCACTATATTTTTGAAAAAGTCATCCGTGCATCTATGGAAGATCCAAAGAAACAGTTCCTTGTGATCGTGCCGGAGCAGTTTACCATGCAGACGCAGAAAGATCTGGTCCGGATGCACCCTCGTCATGGAATCATGAATATCGATGTGCTGAGTTTTGAGCGCCTGGCCCACCGGGTTTTCGACGAGGTGGGGGGAGAACACAGGAAAATACTGGAAGATACGGGGAAGAACCTGATCATCCGAAGGCTGGCGGAGGAGAAAAAGGACGAGCTGACGCTTCTTGGGGGCAATCTTAAGAAACTTGGTTATATTTCGGAAGTAAAGTCCCTGATCTCAGAGTTTACGCAATATCGCATTGATCCGGAGCAGTTGACAAAGATAATGGAGCAGAACGAAAAAAATCCGCAGCTTTACTTTAAACTGAAGGATATGAAGATCCTTTATGAAGGGTTCCGGACTTATCTGGCAGACACTTATCTGACGGCGGAGGAACTTTTAGAGGCATTGGAAAAGACTGTGGAACATTCGACGTCAGTTAAGGGCAGCGTGATCGTGCTGGACGGATATACCGGATTTACGCCGGTGCAGATGAATCTTTTAAAGAAGCTTCTTTTTCTGGCAGAGGATGTGTATGTGACGCTGACGCTGGACGGGGAAGAGAATCCTTTTTCCAAAGATGCAGAGTATCAGCTTTTTTATCTGACGAAAAAGACCATTGCGGGCCTTCTTTCCCTGGCGGAGGACACAAAAGTTAAAGTACAAAAGCCTGTCTTCCTGAAAGACACGGGCAGCAGGCGTTTTTGCCATGCGCCTGCTCTTCATTTTCTGGAAAGCCATATATTCCGTCATGGAAAGAAATGCTGGGAGGAGCCCACAGACCAGATCTGCCTGTATGCGGCCCGGACGCCGACGGCGGAAGCAGAGATGGTGGGGCAGCAGATACAGAAGCTTGTCCGGGATACAGACCTTCGGTATCGGGATATGGCAGTGGTGACGGGGGATCTGGAGATTTACGGGACGCTTCTGGAACACACTTTTATAAAATATAAGATTCCCGGATTTATTGACCGCAAAAAAGATGTGCTGCAAAATCCCTTTGTAGAATTTTTACGCGCCCTTCTTGCCGCCGTTTCGGAGGATTTTACATATGAGGCCATGTTCCGGCTTTTGAGAAGCGGTGTGGCGTTTGTATCCAGAGAAGAAACGGACCGTCTGGAAAACTATGTAATTGCCCGGGGAATCCGGGGATTTTCCGGATGGAACAGGGAATGGAAGCGGCCTTTGCGGGGGATGGAAGAGGAGGAACTGGCGTCTTTAAACGAATTGAGGGTAAGAGCGCTGGAAGGCCTTTCTGACTTAAGGAAGATTTTAAGGAAAAAAAGCTCCGATACCCGCCGGATGACAGAAGCTGTCTATGAGTACCTTACGAAATTAAAGGTTCAGGAGCGGTTAAAAAGTTATGAAGATGCTTTTGCAGGGGAAGGGGATCATACCCGGGCCAGGGAGTATGCGCAGATCTATGGCATGGTCATGGAACTGTTTGATAAACTGGTTATGCTTTTGGGGGACTGTAAAATGGACCTTTCGGAATATACAGAGCTTCTGGACGCGGGGCTTTCGGAGATGCAGGTAGGATTGATTCCGGCGGGAACAGACCAGGTGGTTGTGGGCGATATGGAGAGAAGCCGCTTAAAAGACATTAAGGTGCTTTTTTTTGTGGGGGTCAACGAAGGGAACGTGCCGAGAAATAAGAGCAAAGGCGGTATTCTCTCGGAGATGGAGCGGGAGATTTTGCTGGAGCAAAAGGTGGAGCTGGCGCCTACATCCAGGCAGGAGGCGTGTATCCAGAAATTTTATATTTATCTGACCCTGACAAAGCCGTCCAGACAGCTGTATCTTACGTTCAGCCGGACGGACGCGGACGGAAACGCACGCAGGCCCTCCTGGCTGATCAGCCAGATCCAGAATCTGTTCCCGAAGGTGCAGACAGACGCCGGAGAGGAAACAGACTGTATGGAGCGCCTGGTTACGCCGCAGGGCAGCGTGACAGAGCTGACAGAGGCCTTAAAGGACGCCAGAATGCAGCGGGCCGGGAAAGAAGAGCTGGCGCTGATCGGGTGGTACAGGCAGCAAAAAGAGTGGCAGGAGAAGCTTTGCCGCCTGATGGACGCCGTCTGCTTTTCCAATCGGGAGGACAGAATCAGCAAAGCCGTGGCGCGCGTTCTCTATGGGACGCTTCTTGAAGGCAGCGTCACAAGGCTGGAACGCTTTGCCGCCTGTTCTTACGCGCATTTTCTCCAGTACGGCCTAAGGCTTACAGAACGGGACACATATGGGTTGGAAGCGGTGGATATGGGAAACCTGTTTCATGATGCTTTGAAATATTTTTCAGACCGGGTGGAAAAAAGCGAGTATGGATGGTTCCATGTGCCGGACGAGAAGCGGGATCTGTGGATGGAGGAGGCGTTAAATCAGGCCATGGAAGACTGTGCGGACCGGATCTTTTTAGACCGTGCTGCCGACCGGTATGTGATGGACCGGGTACGCCGGATCGGAAAACGGACGGCCTGGGCTGTCTTAAAACAGATTCAGAAGGGCGCGTTTATTCCGGAGGAGACGGAGGTTTCTTTCAGAAATTTAGAGCAGCTTGAAAGCGTGACCGTGCTTTTGGGCGAGGAAGAGAGGATGCGTCTGCAGGGGAGAATCGACAGGATCGACGTGTGCAGAGAGAACGGGAAAGTCTATGTAAGGGTGATCGATTATAAGAGCGGCAGCAATCGGTTCGATCTGACCAGCGTCTATTACGGGCTGCAGCTTCAGTTAGCCGTCTACTTAAACGCGGCCATGGAGATAGAGCGCAGGAAGCAGGAAAAAGAGGTCCATCCGGCCGGGATGTTTTACTACCATATAGAAGATCCGATGCTGGACTATGAGGAAGATGAGGATACGGAACAGCGGATGTTAAAAGAACTTAAGTGGAACGGCCTGGCGAACGGGGATCAGGATATCTTAAGAAAGATGGATGATCAAATAGAATCCGGCTCGGATATCCTTCCGGTGCGCTTAAAAGCAGACGGCGGCTATACGGCGGCTTCATCCGTTGCCGGGGAGGAACAGCTTCTGTGCCTGTCCAGGCATGTGCAGAAGAAGATTTTCGAATATGGGGAACGCATTTTAAAAGGAGATATCCGGCTTATGCCGTATGAGCTTGGAGAGGAAGACGCCTGCATGTATTGCCCTTATCACAGCGTATGCGGTTTCGACAGGAAGATTGAAGGCTGTGACAAACGAAGGCTTTCTCCGATGGACAGCGAACAGATATGGAAGAAGCTTAAGGAGGATGAGGCATGAGCGTATTATGGACAGAGGATCAGAAAAAGGTGATCGACACAAGAGGCCATAATCTGCTTGTGTCCGCCGCTGCCGGTTCCGGCAAGACGGCGGTTCTGGTAGAGCGGATTCTCTCATTGATCACAGATCCGGAACATCCTGTGGATGTGGACCGGCTTTTAGTCACGACTTTTACGAAGGCCGCGGCGGGGGAGATGAAAGAGAGGATAGGAAAAGCGCTTGGAGAGCGCCTGCAAAAAGAGCCGGATAATGAATGGCTGAAAAAGCAGGAGGCGCTGGTGTCCCGGGCGCAGATTACCACCATACACGGGTTCTGCCTGTATGTGATCCGGAATTATTTTCATACCATAGATTTAAACCCCAACTTCCGGATTGCGGACGAAGGGGAGATGCGGCTTTTAAAGCAGGATACGGCGGAAGAAATTCTGGAGGAAGCGTTCGAGGAGAACAGCCCTTCGTTCATCCGTTTTGCGGAGAGCTACGGAAGCGGCAACAGAGGAAGCGGACTGGCAGAGATGATCCTTACACTGTATGAATATGCGGTGGCAAGTCCGCAGCCGGCCGTATGGCTGAAAGGATGCGCGGCCATGTATGATCTGAAAGAAGGCGCTTCCTGGAGCGATTTTCCGGGGGCGGATGTTCTCCTTGAGGCGCTTCGGACGGTGGCGGAAGACTGTCTTGGGCAAATACGCGCCGCCAGACGGATCGCGTCGTCGCCTTTTGGTCCGGCAGCTTACGACGAGGCCCTTCAGGCAGACGAATTACAGCTTCGCGCTCTGACAGACAGCCCCCGGATCGAAACATTTGAAGAACGGTTGTTGTCCCTTGCCTGGAAGCGGCTGCCCAGTAAACGTGCCAAGAGTATGGCGGATGCGGACGAAGAACTGTGCGGCCGGGTGAAGGATATACGCGACCAGGTGAAGGAAGCTTTAAAGTCGCTTGTCAAACAGTATTTTCAGCTTCCCGGCGAACTTGTAATGGAACATATGCGTAAGACCAGGGAAAATGTGGAGACATATGTGGGGCTGACCCTTGCGTTTATGGAGCGGTTGGAAGAAAAGAAGCGTAAGAAAAACATCCTGGATTTTTCCGATCAGGAACACCTGGCGCTTCGCATTCTGACAAAGGAAGATGAAAACGGCATGCTTGCGGCCACGGAAGTGGCGGATCTTTTCGCGGATTATTTTGAAGAGATTATGGTGGATGAGTATCAGGATTCCAACCGGGTGCAGGAAGCCATACTGGACAGCATCTGTAAAAGCCGCCAGGGAAAAAGCAACCGTTTCATGGTGGGGGATGTAAAACAGAGCATCTACCGTTTCCGTCAGGCGGAACCGGGACTGTTTCTGGATAAATATACCCGGTATCAGGACGGGAAAGAAGGGATGCGCATTGATCTGCACCAGAATTTCCGCAGCCGCGTCCAGGTATTGGAACCGGTCAACGAAGTCTTTGGAAGGATCATGTGCCGGGAGCTGGGCGGAATCGAATATGACGATGCGGCTGCCTTAAAAGCCGGCGCATCCTATCCGGAAAACGACGCATGCGGTGCGCAGATTCTTTTACTGAAACAGGAGGAGTGGGAGGAATATCGGCAGGAATGCGGCTGGACAAAGCAGGAGGCGGAGGCTCATATGATTGCCGCCGGTATCCGGAAAATGCTGGAGGTTGACAAGCTTCAGATATGGGACAAAGGAAAGCAGCGGCCGGCCGATTTGGGGGATATCGTGATCCTGCTTCGGACCATGTCCGGATGGAGCGAGACTTTTGTAAGGGTTTTGCAGGATGAGGGGATCGCCGCCAGCGCTCAGTCCCGGGAAGGGTATTTTAAGACTATGGAGGTGGAGACGCTTCTGGCCTATCTGAGAGTCCTGGATAACCCGACCCAGGAGATTCCTCTGGCGGCTGCCATGCATGGGATGCTGGGCGGTTTTTCATCGGAGGAGATGGCGAAGATCAAAGGGGCTTTTCCGGAGGACGGATACGTACGCGCCTGCGAAAGATACAGGCAGGAGGGACCGGAAGAAGCGTTAAAAGAAAAACTTTGCGGATTTTTTGCCCGGGTGAATCAGTACAGAAGCCGGGCAGCGTATACTTCCATCCACGAACTGCTCTGGCAGATCGTTACGGAAACCGGGTATACGGACGAGGTGCGGGCGCTGCCGGGCGGGGAGCAAAGGGCCGCCAATGTGCAGATGCTTCTTCAAAAAGCCCAGGATTACGAGAAGATCAGTTATCATGGCCTGTTCCACTTTGTCCGCTATATTGAAAAGCTGCAAAAATATCAGGTGGATTTCGGCGAGGCGGATCTGTCCGACGGAGGCGGGGAAGCCGTGCGGATTATGAGTATCCACCACAGCAAAGGCCTGGAATTTCCGGTGGTTTTTGTGGCGGGCATGGGAAAAAGTTTTAACCGGCAGGACAGCCGCAGCAAAGTGGTGCTTCATAATACATACGGGATCGGCCTGGACTATGTGGATCTGGAAGAACGGATGAAACGGCCCGTCCTGTTAAAACAGATGATCCGAAGGCAGAATCTTCTGGATCATCTGGGGGAGGAACTCAGAGTCCTTTATGTGGCCATGACCCGTGCAAAAGAAAAGCTGATCCTGACCGGCATGGCAAAAGAAAAACTGCTCCAGGAGGAGGGCGCCGAAGAAAATGAGAAACTGATGTTCCTCTCTCTTTCCGGGGCAGGATGCGCGCTGGAATGGATACTTAAGGGAATGGATGCCCGGAGCAGAAGCCTTACAAAGACGGTTGTTTCTCTGAAGGAGATTCTTACCTGTGCGGTGCAGGAAGAGACGAAAAACGCTTTGTCCAGAGACGAACTGGAACGTATGGTCTGGTACGGGAAAAGGGATGAAAACGTAAGCGGCAGAATAGAGGAAAAGCTTTCCTGGAAGTATCCGTATGACCTGTCCGGGAAAACGAAACAGAAATACACGGTCACGGAACTTAAGAAGCTGCGTATGCAGGATGCATCCGATGCGGCAGAGGAACTTTATCCCGCGGCTGACCCGGAGATCGTACCGCTGATACCGCAGTTTATAGAAAGCACAAAAGAGATGACAGGCGCGGCAAGGGGTACGGTGTATCATACGGTGATGGAATGTATGGATTTTAGTGGGATCACCAGACTGCCCCAGGTGGAAGACCGGCTTTCCCGTCTGGAAGCCTCCGGCAGACTTACAAAAGAGGAACTTAAGAGCATAAACAGAAAAGATCTTCTGACCTTTGCCAAAAGCAGTCTGTCAGAACGTATGCAGCGGGCAAAAGAAGAGGGGCATTTGTTTAAAGAGCAGCCCTTTGTCATCGGGCTTCCCGGCGTGGAGGCAGGCTGTCCGGAAACGGAAGAGCCGGTGCTAATCCAGGGGATTATAGATGCTTTCTTTTATGAGGGTGATGAAGTTGTGGTGGTGGATTATAAGACGGACAGGGTGTCTTCACCGGAAGAACTGAAGGACAGATACCGGACGCAGCTTGTATACTATGAAAAGGCCCTGCGTATGCTGACCGGAAAAAAAGTGAAAGAACGGATCATCTATTCATTTGCGCTTGGAAAGGAAATTCAGGTATAAGTGTTCTGTAAAAGCGTCCGGATACCCTAATCGGGATCGGACGCTTTTTCCATGGCCTTTCTTCTTCGGCTGATCATACCGCCGATGCGGCCGGTTTCGCGGGAGGACAGCGCTTTCCAGCCGCCTTCCCGCACTTTGTCCAGAAGACCTAATTCTTCCGCGATCTCGTATTTAAGCCGGTCGTGAGGCTCCAGTTTTTCAAAATCCAGATTTGTTTTTTTCTCCATATCATGTACAGTCCTTTCTTTTTTATGGAGTATATCCAGTTTCGTACGCCTTATACCCTGGGTTGACAAGAAGAAAGAGGTGGGATACACTTTTAACAGCAGCAGGGGCACCGGGAGTGCGGTTGCGGAACGTCAACAGGAGATAAAATTCAGATGAAATATGCAGTTGCAATATTAAAAAAGGGCGAAGGACGCGTAGTCAAAGCCGGGGGGATGTGGATTTATGATAATGAAATCGCCAGGATAGACGGGGCGTTTATAAACGGAGATATCATGGAGATCCACGATTTTGACGGCTATTTTATGGGATATGGTTTTATCAATATGCATTCTAAAATCCGTATCCGGCTGATGGCGCGCAGGAAAGAGCATGAGATTAACGATACTTTTTTAGAGCGCAGAGTCAGGGACGCATGGAATTACCGGCGGACGGTGTGTGATACCGGATGCTGCCGGGTCATCTTCGGCGAAGCGGATTTTTTACCCGGGCTGGTGGTTGACAAATTTTCGGACGTGCTGGTGGTGGAATCCCTGGCGCTGGGAATTGACCGTTTGAAACCGAAGATTCTGGAGATTCTGGTACGGGTGCTGTCGGAAGACGGCATCCGGATCCGGGGTATCTATGAAAGAAGCGACGCCAAAGTGCGCCAGCAGGAAGGAATGGAGCGCCATAAAGGCTTTATCGGGGAGCCCTTTGATACCCGGGTGGAGATAGAGGAGAACGGTGTCAAATATATCGTGGATATCGAAGACGGGCAGAAGACGGGATTTTTCCTGGATCAGAAGTATAATCGACGGGCGATACAAAGACTTTGCCGGGGGAAGAAGGTGCTGGACTGCTTTACCCACACGGGTTCTTTTGCGCTGAATGCGGCGGCGGCTGGCGCCGCGAGCGTCCTGGGGGTGGACGCGTCGGATGTAGGATGCAGGCAGGCCGAAGAGAACGCCAGGCTCAATGGTTTTGAGGACCGGGTGTCTTTCCGGTGCGCCGATGTGTTTGAATTATTGCCCCAGCTGGAACATTCCGGCCAACGATACGACGTGGTTATTTTAGACCCGCCCGCGTTTACCAAATCCAGAAGCTCCGTCAAAAACGCAGTCAAAGGATACCGGGAGATCAACCTGCGGGGCATGAAGCTTATAAAGGACGGCGGATACCTGGCCACTTGTTCCTGTTCCCATTTTATGGACCAGGAGTTGTTTACAAAGACGATCCGGGAGGCTGCCAGAGGCGCCCATAAGCGCTTAAGGCAGGTGGAGTTCCGTACCCAGGCCTGCGATCATCCGATCCTGTGGGCGGCGGATCAGTCTTATTACTTAAAATTTTATATTTTTCAGGTGTGTGAGGAGTTATAACTTATGAGAGAGATACAGGCGGATCAGATCCGGGATGTGGTGGAAAGGCTCTGTATAGAGGCGAATGAACACCTTCCGGAGGATGTCAAAGACGCGATCAAAGACTGCCGCAAATGTGAGGACGGTCAGATTGCAAAGGATGTTTTGGACAAGATCATAGAAAATTTTGAGATTGCGGATCATGAACATGTACCTGTATGCCAGGATACGGGGATGGCGTGCGTATTTTTGGAGATCGGGCAGGATGTACATATTACAGGAGGCAGTCTGGCCGAGGCGGTGGATGAGGGTGTGCGCCGGGGATATGAAAAAGGATATCTTAGAAAATCGGTGGTAAAAGATCCGGTGCGCCGGGGCAATACCGGCGACAACACGCCTGCGATGCTTTATACGGAGATTGTACCCGGGGAGAATATTACGGTTACAGTGGGTCCTAAAGGGTTCGGGAGCGAAAACATGAGCACGATCCGTATGTTCAAGCCCTCGGCGGGCCTTCAGGGGATAAAAGATTTTATTATTGAAACCGTGGAAACGGCAGGACCGAATCCGTGTCCGCCTATGGTGGTGGGCGTAGGAATCGGCGGCACATTTGACAAAGCGGCGCTTCTGGCGAAAAAGGCGCTGATGCGGCCTTTGGATTCTTCCCATCCGGACCCTTTCTATGCAGAGCTGGAAAAAGAAATGCTGCAAAAGATAAATGAACTTGGCATCGGCCCGCAGGGATTCGGCGGAAGGACCACGGCAATCGGGCTGAACATTGAGACGATGCCCACTCACATCGCGGGGATGCCCTGCGCCATCAATATAAGCTGCCATGTGACCCGGCATAAAACGGAGGTGATCTAGTGGAACGATATATTACGCTGCCCCTTACGAAAGAACTTGCCCAAACCCTTCATGCGGGAGATACGGTGTACCTGACCGGTACGATCTACACATCCCGGGACGCGGGCCATAAAAGGATGTGTGAGGCGCTTCAAAGAGGAGAAGCTCTGCCTTTTGATCCCACCGACGCAACCATCTATTATGTAGGTCCCACGCCGGCCAGACCGGGTCAGGTCATTGGTTCCGCCGGTCCCACCACCAGCGGGCGCATGGACGCATACGCGCCCACTATGATGTCTGTGGGAGCCAGGGGCATGATCGGAAAGGGAGCCCGCCTCCCGGAGGTGGTGGAGGCCATGAAGCAATACAAGGGTGTCTATTTCGGCGCCATTGGAGGCGCAGGCGCCCTGCTGGCCAGGTGTATCAAAAGTTGTGAACTGATCGCGTATGAAGATCTGGGAGCAGAGGCGCTTAGAAAACTGTATGTGGAGCAGATGCCTCTGGTTGTCATTATTGACAGCGAAGGCAGAAACCTGTACGAAGAAGGAAGGGCCGCTTACCTGGCAGGACGTAAAAAGGCTTAAGAACGCTGAAAGCGGCCGGCCAGTTCTTTGCAGGTGTACAGCGTTACCTGATCACGGATGGTGTCCAGGTGTTCCAGTATATGCTCCAGGATCTGGATCTTTCCCGGAGAGCCGATGCTCTGGGGCGTAAACTGGGGGACATAGGTGAGGCCGTAGTACAGGTAGGCGTCCATTTCCTCTATATAATTTTCTTCGACCCGTTGATAAGAGGAAACTCTGCTTTGTCCGAGGGGGAAAGCAGGGCCGTAGTTAAAAGCAAAGTACGGGAAATCGTGGAGATCCCAGTTGATGGGGATCTCTATAAGTCCGTCTCTTAGATAAGGCATATCCCGGTCATACAGGGAGCTGGAATACAAATATCCATATTCTTTTGCCATGTCAAACGCGGTCTGCGTGACCTCGCCTTCGGGTGCGCGGAAACCTGCCGGGGAGACGCCGGTCTGCTTTTTCAGAGCATCGGTGCCAAGGGCAAATTCTTCCCGGATCTCTTCTTTGGTCAGACTGTGCATAGGTCTGTGGGTGTGGCCGTGAAAGGCGATTTCATGGCCGTCTTTTTGTATTTTTTCCAGCGCGTCCGGATGGCGCATGGCGATCATGCCCGGAACGAAAAAGGTTGCCGGTATTTCATGGGCGCGGAATACAGCCAGTACACGGTCAAGTCCCCGCTTGATGCCATAGTCGCCCATGGACAGGGTCTTCGGGCGTTTTTCTGTCCCTTCAAACATTCCCTGCCAGAAGCATTCCCCGTCCAGATTGACGGTGAATGCCACATTCATCTTATTCTGTGTCATATGATTTCCTCTTGTTTTAATAATTTTCCCGCCACCAGTCGGCAATCTCAGAGCCGGTGGCGAACCAGACATTGCCTTTGGACTTCATGTAGGCGACCAGCCGCTCATACATCCGAAGCCTTCCCGGCGATCCGATCATCTGCGGATGGCACTGAATCACAAAGCACAGCCCTTCCCGGTAATAACCGTCAAATTCCTGGCGGAAATTGGCAAAGACCTGTTCGATGCCGGCGATCCTGTCCTGTCCGGACGGTTCAGCCGGGTATAAATTGTAGCCGAACTGCACAAAATCATCCAGGTCCCACTTGGGCGCCATCTCGATAAAATCGGTGGTTTTCCCGTCGATTACGGTGCGGTAAGGCCTGTCGTCGCCCCGCATGGAGCTGGAATAGGAAAATCCCATATCGTACAGGATACCGGCGGTTTCTCTTGACCAGTCGCCGGAGGGAGTACGGTAGCCTTTGGCTTCTTTTCCTATGACCTCCAGAAAAATCTTCTGGCTTTTTTCGATGATGGCCCGCTGTTCTTCTGGCGTCAGGTCTACATATCTTTCATGATGGTATCCATGATGTCCGATCTCAAAGCCGCGCCTGTCGATTTCTTTAAAAAGCGCCGGATGGTCTTCCATGACTTTTGCGGGCACAAAAAAAGTGGCGGGTACATCCAGGGCTTCCAGAAGGGTAAGGATTCTTCTGACCGCACAGTTGGGGCCGTAATTCCCCACTGAACTGCCGCGCAGGAAACGGCTTCCGCCTTCTATCTGGCTTGCGCCGTTTTTCCAGATCGTGTCTCCATCCACATCAAAACTTAACATGACGGCGCATTGTGCGCCGTCAGGCCAGTGAATTTGTTCAAAAGTTTCTGTATCTTTCATGCTTCCTCACTCGATTATAATATTTTTTCCATAAACTGTTTTACACGCTCTGACTTGGGATGATTGAAAAATTCTTCGGGAGGCGCGTCCTCGATCAGGTAGCCTTCATCCAGAAAACAGATCCTGTCGGCTACTTCTCTGGCAAAACCCATTTCATGGGTCACAATTGCCATGGTGATTCCCGTGGTAGTCAGGTCTTTAATCACGTCCAGAACCTCTTTTACCATCTCAGGGTCCAGCGCGGAGGTAGGTTCGTCAAACAGAAGGACTTCCGGCTCCATGGCCAGCGCCCTTGCAATGGCTACACGCTGCTTCTGGCCGCCGGAGAGACGGCTGGGGTACTGATGGGCCTTTTCGGCAAGGCCAACCCGCTCTAAAAGGGCCATGGCCCTTTGTTCCGCTTCTTTTCTGCCGACCTTATTGGCTACCATAGGGGCGTAGGTCATATTTTTAAGGACGGTCATATTGTTAAAAAGGTTAAAATGCTGAAAGACCATGCCCACATTGCGCCGGATTTTGGCGATGTCCGTACCTTTGTCCAGTATATTGACATCTTTAATCCGGATCGCGCCGCCGGTGGGGCGTTCCAGCAGGTTCATGCAGCGAAGCAGCGTGGATTTGCCGGAACCCGAGGGCCCCAGGATACCGACGACTTCTCCTTTGTGGATTTCCATGGATATGTCTTTTAATACTTCCAGTTGATCAAATTTCTTGCTTACATGTTCAATCTTAATCACTGACGCGTACCCTCCTTTCCAGATAATTGCCAAGGGAAGTCAGCGCCATGACCAGTATGTAGTAGACAAGGGCGGCTATAATAAAAGCCTCGAAAGCGCGGAAGGTCTTGGCCTGAATTAAGGAAGCCCAGCGCATGGTATCGGCGACGCCGATGACGGATACCATACTGGAATCCTTAAGCAGGGCAATACTTTCATTGACCAGGGACGGCAATGTGTTCTTAAGAGCCTGCGGGAAAATGATGCCGAACAAAAGCCGTATTTTTGGAATACCGAGCGCCATAGCCGCTTCCCACTGTCCTCTGTCCACCGAAAGGATTCCGCCGCGGATAGATTCGGATATATAGGCTGCGCTGTTCAGGCCGAAAGTCAGTACGCCTGCCTGGAGGGCCGTGATCTGGTAATTGAGCAGCTGCGGGGTTGCGTAATAGATCAGCATCAGCTGCACAAGGAGCGGGGTACCTCTGAAGACGGAGGTGTAGATATCGGCCAGCATGGTCAATGCCTTTACTTTGGATATTTTTACCAGGGACAAAAGAATCCCCAGAATAAATCCCAGAATGGTGGACAGGACGGTAAATTCCAGTGTGAGAGCTACCGCCTTTCCAAGCATGGGCAGGTAATTAACTAAAGCGGAAAAATCAAGCATGGGATCTCCTTTGTTTTATGATTCGGCTGCCGTATCCAGCGTTTTTAACATCTCTTCATATTGTGTGGTAGAATCTTCCCCGATGTATTTTACGAGAATATCATGGAAGGTTCCGTCTTCCATCATCTCTGCCAGGATCGTATTGATCTGTTCCACATAGGGAGAGCCTTTCGGAAGCGCAATGGCAAAAGAATCTTCCCGGGTAATGTCGCTTTCAATAATGTGCATTTCCAGGCCTTCGTTTTCCTGCACAAAGACGGCCGCCTGGGTAGCGTCAAAGATGCCGGCGTCGCAGCGCCCGTTTAAAATATCCTGGATGACAAGAGGGGTGCTGTCAAGTTCCGCAACTTCCGCGCCTTCTACAGACGCGGCGATGCCGGCGTAGCTGGTTCCCATGGAAACGCCGATCTTTTTACCGGTCAGGGTATCCAGGGTGTCATAACCGCTTCCTTCTGCACAGATGATGGAGTTCATGGGATAATAATAGGAATCTGTAAAATCAAGGATTTCAAGCCTTTCCTGGGTGGGGGAGATACCGGATACGATCAGGTCTGCGCGTCCGCTCTGCATGGTAGGAACAAGGGCGGAGAACTGCATATCCTGAATCTGGAGTTTCTTGCCCAGTTTTTCCGCAATATGGTTTGCCAGGTCGATATCAATACCTACATAATCTTCGGTGCTGTCAGCAATGGATTCAAAAGGCGGGAAGGTGGCGTTGATTGCAAGAATCCATGTGTCGTCGCCGCTTTCGGCTGCGGGCGCGTCCGTGTCCGCTTCGCTTTCAGGAACGGTTTCCTGTGCTTCTGCCTGGGTTCCTGCTTCCGCGGATGTGTCTGCTTCGGGTGTCTGGTTTGCTGATCCGCATGCGGTCAGGGAAAGGGTCATCATAGCTGCCAGTAATACGGCTGTTTTTCTTTTCATAATTAGAATCCTCCTGGTTTTCTTTCTTTGTGATCAATTAAAAATGCGGGTAGGGCGGGTAGGCTCTGGGGCTGGAGCGAAGATGCATACATACAAGAGTTTCTGCCAGGCAGACACTCGCGGGCCCGGGGTCTATGACCGGAACCATAAGCCCGGCGGAAAGTTCCTCTGCCAGTCCTAAAAAGCTTAAACATCCCAGTATAAGGGCCTGCGCCTCCGTGTGTTCCAGCGCTCTTTGCCCGGCTTTTAACAGTTCTTTTTTCAACTGCCCGCGGTGTTCTATGGGGTCTAACCCCCGGGCATGGACCGGCTCATATCCGCAGATTCTCTCAGAGGCGAGTCCGGTGCGGGATAAGGACATCCTTTTTTCCGGAATCCGGTTCTGGTCGGCGACTAACAGGGCTCCATGATAAGCGACGGCGGGCAGCAAAAGACATGCGGCCTGACCGGCGCCGACAACGGGGATGGAGACTGCCTGCCGGCAGGCTTCCATGACCGGATCGCTGAAACAATAGAGGATGACCGCGTCGTATCCCTCCTGTTCGGCCTGTATGGCCATCTGAAGAATCTCCGGCCCGGCTCGTACCAGATCTGCCAGGGAATCCAGGCTGACCTTTGTCTTCGCAAGACATTCCATGGAGAGCTGTATGCGGCGGTTTGTATAATCCGCCAGAATCCGGCATCTTTGTTCCATCTGTTCTTCTGTCATACCCCAGTCGGGGTTGATGATTTTAAATTTCATAAAGCAGGTCCTTTTCTTCAGCGGATGGAGAGTTTTTCCAGTTCTTCCATATTAAGAATCTGTATATGGGAACGCTCCACATGGAGAATGCCCTTTTGCTTCATCTGCATCAGGGAGCGTGAAAGGGAAGGCCTTGTGATACCGAGAAAATCCGCCAGTTCTTCACGGTTCATTTTAAGTTCTATACAACCTTTTTCATCCATCAGTTCCAGCATAAGAAGACCCAGTTTTGCTTCTACCGTGCTTCCTGACAGAATGCTTAACTTTTTCATCTGAGATACGCTGATGTCCGCCTGTACCCGGATCATGTTTTTGATAAATGATTTATGCACCTCGCAGGATACTGAACAAAAGTTAAACAGAAAATCCCAGGAGATGCATAATACTTTGCAGTCCGTTACGGCAATGGCGTCGTACCAGTAGGTTTCATCCGGGCCTACATGAATCAGTATGCCGAAAATCTCCTTTTCGTGAATCTCACAGAAGATGTTTCTGCGGCCGGACGAATAATGTTTGGACGCCAGAAGTCTGCCTTCAAGCAGCACATAAATGTATTTTACATTTTCATTTTCCTGAAAAATCTGCTGGCCTTTTTCGTAATCTCTGAATACTGCACCGGAACAGCGCAGAAGATTCTGGATTCCTTCCTCATCCATATCTGCAAACAAGTCTATTTCTTTCAGATTTACATTCATATTCTTCCGTTCTCCTGTTTGCGGCGGGCTGTCCTTTGCAGTGATGCCTTATTATAGCACCATTGCCGGGAATGTTCCGTAATATATGTTACAATAGTGAAAATACATTCAAAAAATATGCATAATTATACATTTAAACAGATCAGCAGTACTATATAACAGACGGCCTGTCCTGTCAAAGCGGATTTTTGGCTTGTATATTCTGTAAAATAGTGTTAATATAACGAGAATACGCCGTAAGCAGAACGGAAAGTAAATCTACACAGGAGGACATTGAGGATGGAAGAGAACAAGATGGGAGTTATGCCTGTAAATAAACTGATTATTACCATGTCCCTGCCGATCATGATCTCCATGCTGGTGCAGGCATTGTATAATATTGTGGACAGCATCTTTGTGGCAATGATAAACGAGAATGCTTTGACAGCCGTATCCATGGCGTTTCCTGTTCAGAATTTGATGATCGCGGTGGGCGCGGGTACCGGAGTCGGCGTGAATGCGCTGCTGGCGCGGTCGTTGGGCGCAAAAGATTACAGAAGAGTCAATAAGATCGCTACCAACGCTGTTTTTCTGGTAATCGCAAGTTATCTGGTGTTTCTTGCCGTGGGACTTTTTCTGGTGGAGCCGTTTTACAGGAGCCAGACAGATATAGGGGAGATTGTGGCATACGGGAAAGAGTATCTGACGATCTGCAGTTGTTTTTCCTTCGGTGTGTTCACCCAGGTCATGTTTGAACGGCTTCTTCAGGCTACGGGAAAGACGATCTATACCATGTTTACCCAGGGAACCGGGGCCATCGTCAATATTATTATGGACCCGATCCTGATTTTCGGGCTTTTTGGATTCCCCAGAATGGGGGTGGCAGGTGCGGCGGCAGCCACGGTGATCGGTCAGATTGTGGCAGGCATCTTAAGCGTATGGTGTAATCAGAAGGTAAATCATGAAGTGCATATAGAGATGAAGGGGGCACGTCCGGACAGGAACGTGATTTTGCAGATTTATGAAATCGGTATTCCGTCTATCATCATGCAGGCCATCGGTTCGATCATGGTTTATGGAATGAACCGGATACTGATTACCTTTTCTTCTACTGCCACGGCGGTATTCGGCGTGTATTTTAAACTGCAAAGCTTCGTGTTTATGCCTATCTTCGGAATGAATAACGGTGTGATCCCCATTATCGCCTATAATTACGGCGCCGGAAATAAAGATCGCGTGATGGCGACAATCAGGCGCAGCATTGCCTACATTGTTACCATTATGCTTTTGGGGCTTTTGATATTCCAGCTGTTCCCGGGGACGCTTTTACAGATGTTCAATGCTTCCGGGACCATGTTAAAGATAGGAATTCCGGCGATTCGTATTATCAGTCTGAGTTTTGTGCTGGCTGGTTTTTGTATTGGTTTGGGAAGTGTATTCCAGGCACTGGGACGTTCCATCTACAGTATGTTTGTATCTGTGGCAAGACAGCTGGTTGTGCTTCTGCCGGTAGCCTGGTGGCTGGCCCGGTTTGGAAATGTGGATCTGGTCTGGTGGGCGATTCCGGCGGCAGAACTTATGTCCCTGGCAATGTCCGTGTTCTTTTTCTTAAGGATTTACCGGACGATTATTTCACAGATCAAATAAGGCAAGGAGAAGGCAGACATGAATATATTTGCGGAAATGATACATGCGGTTTATGATTTCAGAAGTTATAAAGGATTTGCAAAGAACAGTTGGCCGAAAGTGTTACTGTACGGGTTGATGCTGGCCGTGCTTTCCCTGCTTTTGACCTTTGTTCTTCCGGTGACGGCAGTGCTGGCGCCGCTGGGAGGACTGGATCATATAATGGAAGAAGAACTTCCGGATTTTGCTTTCAGTGACGGAGAACTCCGGGTGGAAAAGCCGGTGGAATATAAGCAGTATGACAGGCTTCAGGGCGGCATCTATCTGAACATTGATACAAATCGGCCGCTTACGGAAGAAATATCCGATGTGGACCTTCTGGCTTATGACAGGGTACTGATCCTGGATGCCCATAACGCGCTGATCAAAAACGGAAAAGATGTAATCCGCCTGTCTTATAAGGATATAAAACTGGGCGACCTGGATAAAGAGACAGCGGTAAAAGAGATTTTGCCGTATGTGCAGATCGGTATGTGGGCTGCGCTGATTCTGGTGGGATGGTTTTCTTTGCTGGGCTTCTTCCTGGGTGCGCTTTTCATGGCGGCGGTCGGAAGCCTGATGGCCTCCATGCTGCGGACCAGGATGCCTTTTGGCAGCCTGTTTAAACTGTCTGTCTATTCCAGGACGGTTCCCATCCTGCTTAACATACTTTATACCTGGATTCCTGTGACCATTCCGTTTTTTTCGGTCATTAATTTCGGACTGTCCGTGTTTTATCTGTGGAAAGGAATACAGGCTGCCGGGCAGGAGCCTTTGGACGGCTGGGACAGATAGCGGCAGACAGGCGTTTTCGTCAATAAAAAGTCCTTGACTTACCATATGTACCTATGTTATAGTAGGAACGCGAATGGAAGTTTGGGCTTTTTTTTTATGCCTAAAAATTGGTGGTTTTTCACAGGATCACCAGAGAAAAAGTATAAAAGCGAGGTGGAAAGTTGTGCGCGTAAGAATCACATTGGCATGTACGGAATGCAAACAGCGTAACTACAACATGACAAAAGAGAAGAAGCTTCATCCCGACAGAATGGAAACGAAGAAATACTGCCGTTTCTGCAAGAAGCATACTCCTCATAAGGAGACAAAATAGTTCCGCATTATTAAGAACCATAAAGGAAGTGACAAGATGGGGGAAACTAAGAAGGCCGAAAAGACAAGCTGGTACAAAGGAATGAAGGCCGAGTTTAAGAAGATTATCTGGCCGGATCAAAAATCACTTACAAGACAGACCATTGCAGTAGTCGGAACATCTGTTGCTTTGGCTCTTATCATCAAGATACTGGATATGGTCATGACCATCGGGATCGACGTCCTGGTGACGTTATAATTCAAGGAAAGGTGGTTTTATGTCAAAGGCAAACTGGTATGTAGTCCATACCTATTCCGGGTATGAGAAGAAAGTGGAAGCCAACATTAAGAAGACCATTGAAAACAGACACCTTGAAGAGCAGATTCTTGAAGTCAGGGTTCCCATGCAGGACGTGGTCGAGATGAAGGACGGCGCCAGCCGTCAGGTTCAGAAAAAACTGTTCCCGGGTTATGTCCTGATCAATATGGTCATGAATGACGATACCTGGTATGTGGTGCGTAACACCAGAGGCGTGACCGGATTTGTAGGACCCGGTTCCAAGCCGGTTCCGCTCACGGAAGAGGAGATGAGACCCTTAGGGCTTCAGGAAGAGTATGTACAGATCGATCTGGCAGAAGGAGACAGCGTGGTCGTTACCGGAGGCATATGGAAGGATACCGTCGGGGTTATCCAGGCCGTCAATGAGAACAAAGAGAGTGTGACGATCAATGTTGACCTGTTCGGCCGTGAAACGCCGGTAGAGATAAGTTTCACAGAAATCAGAAAAATGTAAACGGGTCCGTGGAGGATACGCGTTCCATGGATCGTGGGAGGGATAAACCCGCCATTACCACAATAGGAGGTGCCTTAGATTATGGCAAAAAAAGTTTCAGGTTATATTAAATTACAGATTCCTGCTGGAAAGGCAACACCGGCTCCGCCAGTAGGTCCGGCTCTTGGCCAGCACGGCGTGAACATCGTGCAGTTCACAAAAGAGTTTAACGCAAGGACAGCAGACCAGGGAGACATGATTATCCCGGTTGTTATCACGGTATACGCTGACAGAAGCTTCAGCTTTATTACCAAGACTCCGCCGGCAGCAGTGTTATTGAAAAAAGCATGCGGTTTAAAGACCGCTTCTGGTAATCCCAAAAGGGACAAAGTTGCTACTATTAAGAGATCCGAAGTGCAGAAGATCGCAGAATTAAAGATGCCTGACCTGACGGCAGGAAGCATAGAGGCAGCGATCAGTATGATCTCCGGTACCGCAAGAAGTATGGGGATCACCGTAGTAGACGACTAATCAGGGCTGTTGCCATCAGATCAGTGGGAGGGAAATTGACCCACAGGGAATAAACCCGCAACTACCACAAGGAGGTAAGAATTATGAAACATGGTAAGAAATATGTTGAGGCTTTAAAATCTTTCGATAAGCATAACCTGTTTGACAGGGACGAGGCAATCACCCTCGTAAAAAAATTATCCACCGCAAAATTTGACGAGACCATTGAGGCTCATATCCGTACCGGCTGTGACGGCCGTCATGCAGATCAGCAGATCCGCGGCGCGGTTGTACTTCCTCACGGAACCGGTAAGCAGGTACGCGTTCTTGTGTTTGCCAAGAGCGCAAAGGCAGAGGAAGCAGAAGCGGCCGGCGCAGAGTTTGTCGGAGCGGAGGAGCTGGTGCAGAAGATCCAGGGCGGCTGGCTTGATTTTGACGTAGTAGTCGCTACACCGGACATGATGGGTGTCGTAGGACGTCTGGGCCGTGTACTTGGACCTAAAGGACTGATGCCAAACCCCAAGGCCGGTACGGTAACCATGGATGTTGCCAAGGCGGTTAAGGATATTAAAGCAGGTAAGATTGAATACAGGCTGGATAAGACAAACATTATCCATGTGCCGATCGGAAAAGCTTCTTTCACCGAAGAACAGTTAGCGGACAACTTCCAGACGCTTATGGATGCAATCAACAAAGCAAAACCGGCAGCCGTAAAGGGACAGTTCTTAAAGAGCATAACCATCGCCCCCACCATGGGACCGGGCGTAAAGGTAAACCCGGCAAGACTTGCCTGAAAGTGTTGACATCCGTTATAAATTATGATATTTTGAATAAGTTGATATGACTGCCCGAAGACAGCAGGTGCCTGTAAAAGCGTAAGATATAAAAACGCCTGCCGAGGAAAGCATTCGATAAAGAATGGCTTATGATCCCTCTGCGTCCGGCGCAGGGGGATTTTTGAGGTTGTCATCCAAAAATCTATAAGGAGGGAACCATTCATGGCAAAAGTTGAAATCAAAAAACCGGTGATCGATGAGATTTCTGCCAATTTGGAAGGCGCTGCCGGTGTTGTACTGGTAGATCACTGTGGCCTGACTGTGGAACAGGACACACAGCTTCGCCGTCAGATGAGAGCAGAAGGAATCGTATACAAGGTTTACAAAAACACAATGCTGAATTTTGCGATCAAAGGAACGGAGTTCGAGCCCCTTGAGAAACACCTCGAAGGACCGTCCGCAGTTGCGATTTCCAAGACGGACGCTACGGCACCGGCAAGGATCGTCGCTAATTTTGCGAAGACCGCAGACAAGCTTGAGATCAAAGCCGGCATCGTGGAGGGTAAGTATTATGATGCCAAAGAGATGACGGCAATCGCGAACATCCCGTCCCGAGAAGTTCTTCTTGGAAAGCTGCTTGGCAGCATGAACAGCCCGATTGCGAACCTGGCACGCGTCTTAAGCCAGATCGCAGAGAGCAAAGAAGCGTAAGAATAAAAAACATATACGATTATATTGGAGGTAAAGAAAATGGCAAAATTAACAACTGCAGAATTTATTGACGCAATCAAAGAGCTGACTGTATTAGAGTTAAATGAACTGGTAAAAGCCTGCGAGGAAGAGTTCGGCGTATCCGCAGCGGCAGGCGTTGTGGTAGCGGCAGCGGGCGGAGACGGCGCAGCGGCAGAGGAAGAGAAGGATTCCTTCGATGTAGAGCTGACAGAGGTTGGCCCGAACAAAGTTAAGGTTATCAAAGTGGTTCGTGAAGCAACCGGCCTTGGCTTAAAAGAAGCAAAAGAAGTTGTTGACGGCGCTCCGAAGGTAGTGAAAGAGGGCGCATCCAAAGCAGAGGCTGAGGAACTTAAGACAAAACTTGAAGGCGAAGGCGCTAAAGTTACTCTTAAATAATCTGTCTGTGTTTTACGGGATACCGCATCAGCGGTATCCCTATTTTATTCATAAGAGCAGGCGAATTTTTCTGGAAAATACAGAAAATAATGGTTGACATATTGAAATTGCTGTGCTAGCATGGAAAAATACGATATTATGGAGAGGTCTGCTTTATACCTTTCTGATATTTTATACTTAAAAATGCGACTATAATATATAAGGGGTGAAATGTCAATGGAAAAGAACCGTATCAAACCGATCAGATCAGGCAAGTCCAGCAGGATGAGTTATTCAAGGAAAAAAGAAGTGCTGGAAATGCCGAATCTGATCGAGGTCCAGAGGGATTCTTACCACTGGTTCCTGGAAGAAGGTCTCCGTGAGGCTTTTGCGGATATATCTCCGATCACGGATTACAGTGGAAAGCTAAGTCTGGAATTCACTGACTTTACACTGGATGAAAAGGGCGCGAAAGCTACCATCGAGGAGTGCAAAGAAAGAGATACTACCTATGCCGCTCCTTTGAAAGTAAAGGTTCGTCTCTACAATAAAGAAACAGACGAGATCAACGAGCATGAGATCTTTATGGGAGATCTGCCTCTGATGACAGAGACCGGAACCTTTGTGATCAACGGGGCAGAGCGAGTCATTGTCAGTCAGTTGGTGCGTTCCCCCGGCATCTACTATGGCATTGACCATGATAAAGTAGGAAAACTGCTGTTTTCCTGTACGGTTATCCCCAACCGGGGCGCATGGCTGGAATATGAGACGGATTCCAACGATGTGTTCTATGTTCGCGTTGACAGAACCCGTAAAGTGCCGATCACTGTTCTGATCCGTGCCCTGGGCTACGGTACGAACGCAGAGATTCTGGAGTTATTCGGCGAAGAGCCAAAGATTCTTGCTTCTCTCGCCAAGGATACAGCGGAGAGTTATCAGGAAGGCCTCCTGGAGCTTTATAAGAAGATCCGTCCGGGAGAGCCCCTGGCGGTAGAAAGTGCGGAAAGCCTGATTACAGGCATGTTTTTTGACCCCAGAAGATACGATTTGGCTAAAGTCGGCCGTTATAAATTCAATAAAAAGCTGTCTTTCAGGAACCGGATACGGAACCAGGAGCTGGCAGAAGACGTGGTGGACGCATCCACAGGAGAGATCATTGCGGAGGCGGGCACCAAAATCGATATAGAACTGGCGGACAGGTTACAGGATTCGGCCGTTCCCTATGTATGGGTCAAAGGGGATGAGCGCAATATCAAAGTGCTTTCCAACCGCATGGTAGATCTGAAAAAATATGTAGACTGTGAACCCAGGGAACTGGGGATTAAGGAACTGGTATATTATCCGGTTCTGGAAAAACTCATGGAAGAGAATCCGGACCAGGAAGAACTAAAAGACGTGATACGAAGAGAAGCCTGCGAGCTGGTACCAAAGCATATCACAAAAGATGATATCCTGGCTTCGATCAATTATAATATGCATCTGGAGTATGGACTGGGCAACCAGGATGATATCGACCATCTGGGCAACCGGCGGATTCGTGCGGTCGGGGAACTGCTTCAGAACCAGTACCGCATCGGCCTTTCCCGTCTGGAGCGGGTGGTGCGCGAGCGCATGACCACCCAGGATACAGAAGGAATCCTGCCGCAGTCTTTGATCAATATTAAACCGGTGACTTCGGCTGTGAAGGAATTTTTCGGTTCCTCCCAGCTGTCTCAGTTCATGGACCAGAACAACCCGTTAGGTGAGCTGACACACAAGAGGCGTCTGTCCGCACTGGGACCGGGCGGTCTGTCCCGTGACCGTGCGGGATTCGAGGTCCGGGACGTACACTATTCTCACTATGGAAGAATGTGTCCCATTGAGACTCCCGAAGGTCCCAACATCGGCCTGATCAACTCTCTGGCATGCTATGCGAGGATTAACGAGTACGGTTTTGTGGAAGCGCCCTATCGTAAAATAGATAAAACAGACCCGCAGAATCCCCGTGTAACGGAAGAAGTCGTCTACATGACTGCGGATGAAGAAGATAATTACCATGTGGCGCAGGCGAATGAGGAACTGGACGCGGAAGGACATTTTGTCCGCAACAACGTGTCCGGCCGTTACCGTGAGGAGACCCAGGAGTACGAAAAGACCATGTTCGATTTTATGGACGTATCTCCGAAGATGGTTTTTTCAGTGGCGACAGCGTTGATTCCGTTTCTGGAAAATGATGATGCGAACCGCGCGTTGATGGGTTCCAACATGCAGAGACAGGCGGTTCCTTTGATGCTGACAGAGGCTCCGGTTGTAGGTACCGGTATGGAGGAGAAGACGGCAGTGGACTCCGGCGTGTGTGTGATTGCCAAAAATTCCGGTATCGTAGAGCGCGCTGTATCCAACGAGATCGTGGTGCGCCAGGAGAACGGTATCAGAGATACTTACCATCTGACAAAGTTTACAAGAAGTAATCAAAGCAACTGCTATAATCAGCGCCCGATTGTCTTTAAAGGCGATAAAGTGGAGGCGGGACAGGTAATTGCAGACGGCCCGTCCACCGCTGACGGCGAGATCGCTCTGGGAAAGAACCCCCTGATCGGTTTCATGACCTGGGAGGGCTACAAC
>DKVI01000033.1:44593-92430 GCA_002491115.1 Lachnospiraceae bacterium UBA7182
GGGCTACAACTACGAGGACGCCGTCCTTTTAAGTGAAAGACTTGTGATGGAGGATGTGTATACATCCATTCATATTGAAGAATACGAAGCAGAATCCAGGGATACCAAATTAGGGCCGGAAGAGATTACCCGTGATGTGCCGGGCGTAGGCGACGACGCGTTAAAAGACCTGGATAACCGCGGAATTATCCGCGTGGGCGCCGAAGTGCGCGCCGGGGATATACTGGTGGGTAAAGTGACGCCGAAAGGGGAGACTGAGCTGACCGCAGAGGAGCGGCTGCTCCGGGCCATTTTCGGTGAGAAAGCAAGGGAAGTACGCGATACGTCCTTAAAAGTTCCCCATGGGGAATATGGTATTGTTGTGGATGCCAAGGTATTTACCCGGGAGAATGGGGACGAACTGTCTCCGGGTGTGAACCAGGCAGTCCGCATCTATATTGCCCAGAAAAGGAAGATCTCCGTGGGTGACAAGATGGCAGGCCGCCATGGAAACAAGGGTGTGGTATCCCGCGTCCTTCCTGTGGAAGATATGCCGTTTCTGCCCAACGGAAGACCTTTGGATATTGTGCTGAACCCTCTGGGCGTGCCGTCGCGTATGAATATCGGACAGGTTTTGGAGATCCATTTAAGCCTTGCCGCCAAAGCGCTGGGCTTTAACGTGGCAACGCCGGTCTTCGACGGCGCGAACGAGAATGATATTATGGACACTTTGGATCTGGCGAATGATTATGTCAATCTGGAGTGGGAAGAGTTCAAAGCAAAACATGGGGAGGAACTGCTTCCGGAAGTGCTGGAGTATCTGTATGAGAACAGAGATCACAGAAAAGTATGGAAAGGCGTACCGATTTCCAGGGACGGAAAAGTGCGCTTAAGAGACGGCCGTACCGGCGAGTATTTCGACAGTCCGGTCACCATCGGCCATATGCATTATCTGAAACTGCATCATCTGGTGGACGACAAGATTCATGCCCGCTCCACCGGCCCGTATTCACTGGTTACACAGCAGCCTCTGGGCGGAAAAGCACAGTTCGGCGGCCAGCGTTTCGGTGAGATGGAGGTATGGGCTCTGGAGGCGTATGGCGCGTCCTATACCCTTCAGGAGATCCTGACTGTCAAATCCGACGATGTGGTCGGACGTGTAAAGACTTATGAAGCAATTATTAAGGGCGATAATATTCCGGAATCCGGTATTCCCGAGTCCTTTAAGGTGTTGTTAAAAGAATTGCAGTCCCTGGGACTGGATGTGCGTGTGCTCCGGGACGACAACACGGAAGTGGAGATCATGGAGAACAGCGAGTATGCCGATGCGGATATCCGCTCGATCCTGGAAGGAGACAGCAGGCACTACAACAGCGATGACAAAGAATCTTTCGGTTCCTACGGCTTTAGCAGGCAGGAATTTGAAGGCGACGAGCTTGTGGACGTGGAGGAAGAATCCACAGAAGAGGAAAGTCCTATTGACCTGGAAGAAGAATTTGACAATTTTGAATAGGAGGTGCCGTTCATGCCGGAAACAACGAATAATGAAGCCTATCAGCCTATGACCTTTGATGCGATCAAGATCGGGCTGGCATCGCCGGAGACGATCCGCGGCTGGTCCAGAGGCGAGGTGAAAAAGCCGGAGACGATCAATTACAGGACCTTAAAGCCTGAAAAGGAAGGGTTATTCTGCGAACGGATCTTCGGTCCCAGCAAAGACTGGGAGTGTCACTGTGGAAAATATAAAAAGATCCGCTACAAAGGCGTTGTCTGTGACCGCTGCGGAGTGGAAGTTACGAAATCAAATGTACGCCGGGAACGTATGGGGCATATAGAACTGGCAGCTCCGGTATCCCATATCTGGTATTTTAAGGGGATTCCCAGCCGTATGGGCCTGATCCTGGACCTGTCGCCCAGGACGCTGGAGAAGGTGCTGTATTTCGCATCGTATATTGTGCTGGACCCGGGTAAGACCGAACTCTTGTACAAGCAGGTGCTTTCTGAGAAAGAGTACCAGGATATGCGGGAAAAGTATCCGGAACACGACGCTTTCCGCGTGGGCATGGGTGCGGAGTCCGTCAAAGAACTCCTTCAGGCCATTGACCTTGAGAAAGAATCCGAAGAATTAAAAGCAGGGCTTAAGAATGCCTCCGGGCAGAAGCGGGCCCGTATTATCAAAAGACTGGAAGTCGTGGAAGCGTTCCGCGGCTCAGGTAATAAACCGGAGTGGATGATCATGGATGCAATTCCGGTCATCCCGCCGGATCTGCGCCCCATGGTGCAGCTCGACGGCGGTCGTTTTGCCACCTCCGACTTAAATGATCTTTACAGAAGGATTATCAACCGCAACAACCGACTGCAAAGACTCCTGGATCTGGGCGCGCCGGATATTATCGTGCGGAATGAAAAGCGTATGCTCCAGGAAGCGGTGGATGCGCTGATCGATAACGGAAGAAGGGGACGTCCGGTCACCGGCCCGGGCAATCGTGCGCTTAAATCCCTGTCCGATATGCTGAAAGGTAAGTCGGGCCGTTTCCGCCAGAATCTTCTGGGAAAACGTGTGGACTATTCCGGCCGTTCTGTTATCGTCGTGGGACCGGAGCTTAAGATTTACCAGTGCGGTCTGCCAAAGGAGATGGCGATCGAGCTGTTTAAGCCCTTTGTTATGAAAGAACTGGTAGCCAACGGTTCCGCCCACAATATCAAGAGCGCCAAGAAGATGGTTGAGCGCCTGCAGACGGAAGTATGGGATGTACTGGAGGATGTGATCAAAGAACATCCGGTTATGTTAAACCGTGCGCCTACGCTGCACAGGCTGGGAATCCAGGCGTTTGAGCCGATTCTGGTGGAAGGTAAGGCAATCAAGCTCCATCCGCTTGTGTGTACCGCGTTCAATGCGGACTTTGACGGCGACCAGATGGCAGTGCATCTGCCTCTGTCCGTGGAAGCCCAGGCAGAGTGCCGCTTCCTGCTTCTGTCGCCCAACAACCTTTTAAAACCTTCCGACGGAGGTCCGGTGGCGGTTCCTTCACAGGACATGGTCCTTGGTATTTATTACCTGACCCAGGAAAGGCCGGGCGCCATCGGCGAGGGTAAATCCTTTAAGAACGTCAATGAGGCTATCCTGGCGTACGAGAACGGGGCGCTGACCCTTCAGAGCCGCATTAAGGCCAGGGTCACAAAAAAGATGCCCGACGGGACTGTCTTAAGCAGTATAGAGGAATCCACACTGGGACGCTTTCTTTTCAATGAAATACTGCCTCAGGATCTGGGATTTGTGGACCGCAGTATTCCGGGCAATGAGTTAAAGCCGGAAGTGGATTTCCATGTGGGTAAGAAAGGGTTAAAACAGATTCTGGAAAAGGTTATCAACACCCACGGGGCTACCCGGACAGCCGAAGTGCTGGACGATATCAAATCCATGGGTTATAAATATTCCACCCGGGCTGCCATGACCGTATCCATTTCCGATATGACCGTGCCGCCTGAGAAGCCGGAGCTGATTAAGAAAGCCCAGGATACGGTGGACAGGATTACACGCAACTACAAGCGCGGTAAGATCACGGAAGTAGAGCGCTACAAAGAAGTGGTGGAGACCTGGAAAGAGACGGACGCGGTGCTGACCAAAGCGCTTTTGGACGGACTGGATAAATACAACAATATCTTCATGATGGCGGATTCCGGAGCCCGTGGTTCCGATAAGCAGATCAAACAGCTTGCGGGTATGCGCGGACTGATGGCGGATACCACAGGACATACCATTGAGCTTCCGATCAAATCCAACTTCCGTGAAGGCCTGGATGTGCTGGAGTATTTCATGTCCGCTCACGGCGCGAGAAAAGGACTGTCCGACACGGCCCTTCGTACAGCGGACTCCGGATACCTGACCAGACGTCTGGTGGATGTATCCCAGGAACTGATCGTCCGTGAAGAGGACTGCAGTGAAGGAAAAGAGATTCCGGGAATGGAGGTCAGCGCGTTTACAGACGGAAAAGAGCTGATCGAATCTCTTCAGGAGAGGATCACGGGCCGTTTTGCCTGCGAAACCATCCGTGATAAAGAAGGAAATATACTTGTAAAAGAGAATCATATGATCACGCCCAGGCGTGCGGCTGCCATTATAAATTACGGCGTGGATAAAGACGGGAAGCCGTTTGATAAGATCAGGATCCGTACGGCGCTTACCTGCCGTTCTCATATCGGTGTCTGCGCAAAATGTTACGGAGCCAACATGGCGACCGGAGAGGCAGTGCAGGTGGGAGAAACCGTAGGCATCATCGCGGCCCAGTCCATCGGTGAACCGGGTACTCAGCTTACCATGCGAACGTTCCACACAGGAGGCGTGGCAGGCGGCGATATTACTCAGGGTCTTCCCCGTGTGGAGGAGCTTTTTGAAGCCAGAAAGCCGAAAGGACTTGCCATTGTCACGGAGATCGCCGGAATCGCTACGATTAACGATATGAAGAAAAAGCGGGAGATCATCGTGAACAATCCTGAGACCGGGGAGGCGAAGACGTATCTGATTCCTTTTGATTCCCGTATCAAGATCGGAGACGGGAAATTCGTGGAGGCCGGCGATGCTCTGACAGAGGGAAGCATCAATCCCCATGACATCCTGAAGATCAAGGGCGTCCGGGCAGTACAGGATTATCTTCTGCAGGAAGTGCAGCGTGTCTACAGGCTGCAGGGTGTGGAAATCAACGATAAGCATATCGAGATGATCGTGCGCCAGATGCTGAAAAAGATCCGGATCGAGGACAACGGAGACAGTGAATTTCTGCCGGGTACGCTGGTGGATATCCTGGAGTTTGAGGATATGAATGAAAAACTTCTGGAGGAAGGAAAGACGCCCGCAGACGGCAAGCAGGTGCTTTTGGGTATCACCAAAGCTTCCCTGGCGACCAATTCGTTCTTATCCGCAGCTTCTTTCCAGGAGACCACAAAGGTTCTGACTGAAGCCGCGATCAAAGGCAAGGTTGACCCGTTAATCGGTCTGAAGGAAAATGTCATCATCGGAAAACTGATTCCTGCCGGCACAGGTATGAAGATGTATCGGGACGTGAAGCTGAATACAGACGAAGACGAGAAAGCGGCCGAGGAGACAGAGGAAGAAGAAATTTCCGATTTCCCCATAGAGGAGGATGATCTGGAAGAAGAGATCATCGATCCGGATGACGAGGAAGAAGAAATGGACGAAGAATTTGATGAAGCTTACGATGAAGAGGAAGATGAATTTTTCCCGTCGGAAGAGGAATAAAGACAGATGATAAGGAGCGTCTTAAGCAGGCGCTCCTTTATTCATAACGATAGAAGACTCGCGAAGCGTGGATTCTATTGTTTTTCCAAAAACCGCTTGACAAGCCGGAAACGCTTTTATATAATAATCTAGCATGCGTGTTTTGGCACGCATGTATTTCAGTGAGCCTGAAAGAACAGCAGTCATCACTATAACATACAGGAGGTGAAAGGAATGCCAACATTCAACCAGTTAGTAAGAAAAGGAAGACAGACATCCGTAAAGAAGTCCACTGCTCCGGCCCTTCAGAGAGGATTTAACTCTTTAAAGAAAAGGCCCATTGACGCATCCGCACCGCAGAAGCGCGGCGTATGTACCGCAGTGAAGACAGCGACGCCGAAGAAGCCTAACTCAGCGCTTCGTAAGATCGCCAGAGTTCGTCTTTCCAACGGAATCGAAGTAACCAGCTATATTCCGGGAGAAGGCCACAACCTTCAGGAGCACAGCGTGGTTTTGATCCGCGGAGGCAGGGTAAAAGACCTTCCGGGTACCAGATATCATATTGTTCGTGGTACGCTGGATACCGCAGGAGTTGCCAAGAGGCGTCAGGCGCGTTCCAAATACGGCGCCAAGAGACCGAAAGACGCTAAATAATTCATTCCCTTCAGGGAATAAGAAGACAGAAAGTATCACAAACAGAACTATGATTGTTGGGCAGCGCCTGCGCGCCGCCTTGTGCCAGGGGTCCCATGGAGAAAGGACCTATGACTGCGGGTTTTTTATTTATAATCAGGATGACCGGGCACGAACACAAGTAGAACGACACATGTGAGTACCTGTGATTTAATTATATGTTAAGGAGGGAAGTACCGTGCCACGAAAAGGACATACTCAGAAAAGAGACGTATTGGCAGATCCGCTGTACAATAATAAAGTGGTTACCAAGCTGATCAACAATATCATGTTAGACGGCAAGAAAGGCGTAGCACAGAAGATTGTGTACGGAGCATTTGCCAAAGTAGAAGCCAAGACTGAAAAGCCGGCTTTAGAGGTATTTGAGGAGGCTATGAACAATATCATGCCTGTTCTCGAAGTAAAGGCAAGACGTATCGGTGGAGCGACTTACCAGGTACCGATCGAGGTAAGAGCGGACCGCCGCCAGGCATTGGCACTGCGCTGGCTGACCATGTTCTCCCGTAAAAGAGGCGAGAAGACCATGGAAGAAAGGCTTGCCAATGAGATCATGGATGCGGCGAACAATACCGGCGCAGCCGTGAAGAGAAAAGAAGATATGCATAAAATGGCTGAGGCCAACAAGGCATTCGCTCATTACAGGTTTTAATCAAGGAGGAAAATCCATTGGCTGGAAGAGAATATCCGTTGGAGAGAACCAGAAATATCGGAATTATGGCTCATATCGATGCGGGTAAGACTACATTGACCGAGCGTATTCTGTATTATACTGGTGTAAATTACAAGATTGGTGATACGCACGAAGGTACTGCGACCATGGACTGGATGGAGCAGGAACAGGAGAGAGGTATCACCATCACTTCCGCTGCTACGACCTGTCACTGGACTTTGCAGGAGAATTGCAAGCCCAAAGCGGGTGCGCTGGAGCATCGTATCAACATCATTGATACTCCGGGCCATGTTGACTTTACCGTAGAAGTGGAGCGTTCCCTTCGCGTGCTGGACGGCGCCGTGGGCGTGTTCTGTGCGAAGGGCGGTGTCGAGCCTCAGTCCGAAAACGTATGGCGTCAGGCTGACACATACAATGTCCCCCGTATGGCATTCATCAACAAGATGGATATACTGGGCGCAGATTTTTATAATGCAGTGGAGATGATCAAGACCCGTCTGGGCAAGAACGCCATCTGCATACAGCTTCCCATCGGCAAGGAAGACGAATTCAAGGGAATCATCGACCTGTTTGAGATGAAAGCGTATATTTACAATGATGACAAAGGCGAAGATATTTCCATCGTTGATATACCCGACGATATGAAAGACGACGCTGAATTATATCGTACCGAGCTTGTGGAGAAGATCTGCGAACTGGATGATGATTTGATGATGGCTTACCTGGAAGAGAAGGAGCCGTCAGTGGAAGAAATGAAGGCTGTTCTTCGGAAAGCAACCTGCGAGTGTACCGCCGTACCGGTATGCTGCGGCAGCGCCTACAGGAACAAAGGCGTACAGAAGCTTCTGGATGCCGTTCTGGAATACATGCCGGCGCCTACCGATATTCCTGCAATCAAGGGTACCGATATGGACGGCAATGAGATCGAGAGACACTCTTCTGACGAGGAGCCTTTCTCCGCTCTGGCCTTCAAGATCATGGCTGACCCGTTTGTCGGAAAGCTTGCGTTCTTCCGTGTATATTCCGGAACCATGAATTCCGGTTCCTATGTATATAACTCTACGAAAGACAAGAAGGAGCGTGTGGGCCGTATTCTTCAGATGCATGCCAATAAGAGGCAGGAGCTGGATAAAGTGTATTCCGGCGATATCGCCGCTGCGGTAGGCTTTAAGCTTACGACTACCGGTGATACCATCTGTGACGAGCAGCATCCGGTAATCCTGGAGTCCATGGAGTTTCCGGAGCCCGTTATTGAGCTTGCCATTGAGCCCAAGACAAAGGCCGGCCAGGGTAAGTTAGGAGAATCCCTTGCAAAGCTTGCAGAGGAAGACCCGACCTTCCGCGCGCACACCAATCCGGAGACCGGACAGACCATTATTGCAGGTATGGGCGAGCTTCATCTGGAGATCATCGTAGACCGTCTGCTGCGTGAGTATAAAGTGGAAGCGAATGTGGGCGCTCCGCAGGTTGCTTATAAAGAGACGATCACAAAACCGGCGGATGTGGACAGCAAATACGCGAAGCAGTCCGGCGGACGCGGACAGTATGGGCACTGTAAAGTTAAATTCGAGCCCATGGACGCCAACGCGGAAGAGACTTACAAGTTTGAGTCTACCGTCGTGGGCGGTGCGATTCCGAAGGAATATATCCCGGCAGTAGGCGAAGGTATTGAGGAAGCCATGAAAGCCGGTATCCTGGGCGGATTCCCGGTAGTGGGCGTATATGCTAACGTATACGACGGATCCTACCATGAAGTCGACTCTTCTGAGCTGGCATTCCACATTGCAGGTTCTCTGGCATTCAAGGAGGCGATGCAGAAAGCGGGCGCTGTGCTTCTGGAGCCGATTATGAAAGTGGAAGTAACCACGCCGGAAGATTATATGGGTGATGTAATCGGGGATATCAATTCCCGTCGCGGCCATATCGAAGGCATGGAAGACATCGGAGGCGGCAAGATGATCCGCGGATACGTTCCGCTGGCGGAAATGTTCGGTTACGCAACCGATCTTCGTTCCAGGACTCAGGGGCGCGGTAATTATTCCATGTTCTTCGAGAAATATGAGCAGGTACCCAAGAGCGTGCAGGAAAAAGTCCTTGCCGCAAAATCAAAATAAACTGCAAATAAGCTTGCAAAATAAGCCTGTTTGCAATATAATCAAAAATAGTGAAAATATCGAAAATAAGTTTATCTGATTAAGGAGGAACACAAAAATGGCAAAAGCTAAATTTGACAGAACAAAACCGCACTGTAATATCGGTACCATCGGTCACGTTGACCATGGTAAAACTACTCTGACAGCAGCAATCACCAAAGTGCTTGCAGAGAGAGTTGCCGGTAACGTTGCTACAGATTTTGATAACATCGATAAAGCTCCCGAAGAGAGAGAGCGTGGTATTACCATCTCTACCGCTCACGTTGAATATGAGACCGAGAAGAGACATTATGCGCACGTTGACTGCCCCGGCCATGCTGACTATGTAAAGAACATGATCACCGGTGCAGCTCAGATGGACGGCGCTATCCTCGTAGTTGCAGCTACCGACGGCGTTATGGCTCAGACCAAAGAGCACATCCTTCTGTCCCGTCAGGTTGGCGTACCTTATATCGTAGTATTCCTGAACAAATGCGATATGGTTGACGACGAAGAGCTGATCGAGCTGGTTGAGATGGAAGTAACCGAGCAGCTTGAGGAGTATGAGTTTACAGACTGCCCGATCATCAAAGGTTCCGCACTGAAGGCTCTGGAAGATCCGTCCAGCGAGTGGGGTGACAAGATCATGGAGCTTATGGATACTGTTGACTCCTATATTCCGGATCCGCAGCGTGCGGTAGACCAGCCGTTCCTGATGCCGGTCGAGGACGTATTCACGATCACAGGCCGTGGTACGGTTGCAACCGGTAGAGTAGAGCGTGGTACCCTTCACCTGAACGAGGAAGTTGAGATCATCGGTGTGAAAGAGGAGTCCCGTAAGACTGTCGTAACCGGTATCGAGATGTTCCGTAAACTTCTGGACGAGGCACAGGCTGGTGACAACATCGGTATCCTGCTTCGTGGCGTTCAGAGAACAGAGATCGTTCGTGGCCAGGTTGTAGCTAAACCGGGCAGCGTAAAATGCCACACCAAATTCACCGCTCAGGTATATGTACTGACCAAAGATGAGGGTGGCCGTCACACTCCGTTCTTCAACAACTACAGACCGCAGTTCTACTTCCGTACAACTGACGTTACCGGTGTTTGCAACCTTCCGGAAGGCACCGAGATGTGCATGCCTGGCGATAACGTAGAGATGAGCATCGAGCTGATCCACCCGATCGCTATGGAGCAGGGTCTTACGTTCGCTATCCGTGAGGGTGGCAGAACAGTTGGTTCTGGCCGTGTGGCTACTATTATCGAGTAATTCAATATCATAATGACTTCAGGGGCTTTCCGATTTTCGGAAGGCCCTTTTATAATATAAAAACCCGGTCACATCCGCCAGTCCCCATCCGATCGGGACGGCCCACCAGATGCCCAATACGCCAACAGACGGAATCGCCGACAGCGCATAGGCCAGCGCTACGCGTGTTCCCAGGGATATGACTGTCAGTATCACGGACATCCCGGGGCGTCCTACGGCGCGGTAGAAGCCATAGAGCAGGAACAGACAGCCGATGCCGAAGTAAAATGAGCCTTCAATGCGCAGATATTGTACCCCGATCGAAAGTATCTCCTTTTCCTCCGGTTTGACAAAGATCAGCATAAGCGGCTCTGCGAAGACGAATACGCATGCGCTGATGATAAAACAGAACAGGACAGAGCATAGAACGGCGCTCTTTATGCCCGCCTTAATGCGCTCTGTCTTTTTTGCTCCGTAATTTTGCGCCGTGAAGGTGGAAAAGGCGTTGCCGAAATCCTGCACCGGCATATAGGCGAAAGAATCGATCTTCACAGCCACAGCAAAGGCTGCCATGACTGCCGTTCCGAAACTGTTAACCAGCCCCTGCACCATAAGGATTCCCAGATTCATGACCGACTGCTGCAGGCAGGTCAGGAAAGAAAACTGCCCGATCTCCGAGAATATTTCCCGTTTCAGGCGTACAGGTCCGGGAAAAATCCGGTATGCAGGACAAAAGAACCATGTATAGAGAAAAAGCCCTACGCCGGACACATACTGCGAGATCACCGTAGCGATGGCTGCGCCGGCGACGCCCTGGTGGAAACAGACCACAAAGACCAAATCCAGCACAATATTTAAAAAAGCGCAGATCCCCAGGAAAAAAAGCGGCGTGACCGAGTTGCCCACCGCCCGCAGAAGGGATGCAAAAAAATTATATAAAAAAGTTGCCAGAATCCCCATGAAAATAATCCACAGATAATCCCGCATCATCTGATAGATTTCCGGCGGGACCTGCAAAAAGCGAAGGAGCGGATCAATCAGAAGAAAGACTGCCGCACTCAATAAAACGGCAAGCGCCGCAATCATCAAAAAAGAGTGTAAAATGCTTTCTTTTAACCCTTCCTCATCCTTCTCTCCGCAGCGAATGGAAAATACGGCGCCGCTTCCCATACACAGTCCAAGCAGAATAGAAGTTAAAAAGGTCATAAGCGTATAGGAAGACCCCACCGCCGCCAGTGCGTTCGGTCCTAAAAACCGCCCCACAATCAAGGTATCCGCAATATTATAAAACTGCTGTAAAAGATTCCCCAGGATCATGGGAAAGGCAAAATACAGCATGGTTTTTGTGATCGGTCCCGTTGTCAGGTCTTTTGAGTGATGCAAGATAAAAGGCCGCCTTTCTTTAATCTCTTTTAAGATTACCATACCATAAACAGGCCCGGGAAACAATGGATTTTCATAAACAGGGAAACTTTACAGCCATAGCCCTGTTTGTTATAATAGGCTATATTATGAGAAGGAAAAGCGTCTTCTCATAATCGTATATTATGAGAAGCAGAAGTGTCTTCTCATAATCATATATTACACCGGAGGTAAACCGTATGTTTTCCATGTCTTTCACCCAGTGGACCGCCAGAAATGTCCTGATCCGGATACTGGCGTCCATGTGCTTAGGATCATTCATCGGCATTGACAGAGGCGTCAAACGAAGAGGCGGAGGCGCCAGGATGGATGCGGTGGTCTGTATGGGAGCTACCATGGTCATGCTGACTGCGCAGTATGTACATATTGCCTTCGGGGGCAACGGAGATATCGCACGCTTGGGGGCGCAGGTGATCAGCGGCATCGGTTTTCTGGGGGCAGGGTCGATCATTGTATCCGGGCATCAGGTAAAAGGACTGACCTCGGCCGCCAGCGTATGGTTCTGTGCCTGTATCGGCCTTGCGTCCGGCATCGGATTTGTGGACGGAGCTGTTCTGGTTACAGTCATCCTGCTGGCGGGGCTTCATATCATTCCCTGGATAGAGGAAAATGTCTACCGGCATTCCAGATACGCGATTCTGAGCGTGGAAGCAGTGGACGGCAGGACAATAGCGCTTTTTACCCGTAAATTAAAAGAAGACGGATGTAAGATAGATATATATGATATGGATAAGCCGAAAGTCGGAGGGAATTTTTACACGATCCAGACGACGATCCGCATTCCCCTGTCATTAAATAAAGAAGAATATCTGCAGGAACTTTCTCATTTTGAAGGGATTGTATTTCTTGACATCCTGTAAAAGAAACAAAAAAGAGTCATTCGATCAGAAATGGTCAAATGGCTCTTTGCTTTTACAATTTGTCGGATATTTCCGCGAGCGCTTTGATGATTGTCAAATAGCGGTCATACTGGTAAGAACCCTGCTTTTTAACCGACATGATGATGTTCCCTATAACAGCGTCGCTGGCAGGCAGTTCATCCTGGAGAAGATAATCGGCACTTAGGTTCAGAGCTTCACATACGGTTACCAGTGTTTCCAGGGACATCTTCCGGCTGCCGCGCTCAATATGCCCGAGGAAAGATATGGACAGATTGCATTTTTCCGCCAGTTCGGACTGGGAGAGTCCGGCTGCGATTCTTGCGTTTCGGATGCGCCCTCCCATGGCGGCATAATCAATATTTTTCATTCGTATCACCCCTGCTTTTATATTAAGATAAAAAGGCCATTGCAAATATTGACTGATAGAATTATAATGTGACTAATAGAAGCTGAGCGAAACAAAAGAGAAAGGTTTTAAAAATGGTGATATGGGTGGCGGCGTTCATGCTGTATATGATTGCCAGAAAACGGGGCTGGAAGGTCAGTGAATGGCTGGAAATCATACTGGCAGGTATATGCCTGTTCCTTGTATTGCATGGGTAAAAGTCGTGGTAGCTTTTTCGGGCGTTACCCTGTATAATATAAAGGATTGGAATTGACAGGGGAGGATTATTATGGAATTAGGAAAAGTGCAGCCGCTTAAGATTGTAAAGCAGGTGGAATTTGGTGTATACATGGCAGAAGAAGAGTATCCGGATGAAAGAGTGCTGCTGCCGAAAAAATATGTACCGGAGGGTGTACAGACAGGCGATATGCTGGAGGTCTTTTTATATAAAGATTCCAAAGATCGTCTGATCGCCACGACGATCAGGCCGAAGCTTACTTTAGGGGGCGTGGCCCGACTGACGGTAAAAGAGGTGACAAAGATCGGAGCGTTTCTGGACTGGGGGCTGGAAAAAGATCTGTTTCTTCCCTTCCGCCAGCAGACGAAAAAGGTGCATGAAAAAGAGGAATGCCTGGTGGGACTTTACAGGGATAAAAGCGACCGCCTTTGCGCCACTATGAACGTGTATGAATATCTGCATACGGACAGCCCTTATAAAAAGGACGATCATGTACAGGGAACCGTCTATCAGATCAGTGAAAATTTCGGTGCGTTTGTGGCAGTAGATGATTGTTATTCAGGATTGATCCCCCATAAAGAATTTTTCGGACAGGCCCGGATCGGGGAGCAGGTCGAAGCCCGTGTGACGGAAGTAAAACCGGACGGGAAGCTGAATTTAAGCCTGCGGGATAAAGGGTATCTTCAGATCAATACGGATGCGGAAGCAGTCATGGGTGTGATAGAAGAGTTTGACGGCGTTCTTCCCTTTACAGACAAAGCTTCGCCGGAGGTGATTAAAAGGGAGTTCTCTTTGAGTAAAAACGCATTTAAACGCGCGGTGGGACATCTGCTGAAAGAAGGACGGATTGAAATTACGGAAAAAAGCATCCGGAAAATATAGGGCTTTTACAAAAAGATAAAATTTTGACTATCAAAATAAACAGAACCGGATAAAAAGCAGAAAACCGTTTTGGCTTTTGGCAGACCTGTTGAAAAAACAGGGTAAAAAGTCTGAAAACTTGTGCAAAAAAGGTACTTGAAATATGAAGGCCTCTTGCGTATAATGACAGTGTAAGAAAGGAAAGGAGATTAAAAGTATGAAAGTACAGAATATTAAAGACGTAAACAAATTTTTTGATGTGGTAGACAGCTGTACAGGAAAAGTAGAATTAGTGACAGGAGAAGGGGACAGACTGAATTTAAAGTCCAAGCTTTGCCAGTATGTATCTCTTGCGAATATCTTCTCCAACGGCGAGATTCCGGAGTTGGATATTGTCGCTTATGAGAAAGAAGATATCGATAAACTGCTGAACTTTATGATCAACGGCTGATAGCCGGGCACAGACTGTTAAGCGTCCAGGGATGGGCGCTTTTTTTGTGCGGAAAATCGGTGCATGGTCTTTCAGATTTATAGAGAATCAGTTATAATAAAAAATATAAGAAACTATCAGCCAGAGATAACGGGGGAAACGGACAATGGATTTTGTACATCTGCATGTACACACAGAATACAGTCTTTTAGACGGCTCTAATAAGATTAAGGAGTATGTATCCAGGGTAAAAGAGCTTGGCATGACCAGCGCTGCCATCACAGATCATGGTGCCATGTATGGGGTGATTGATTTTTATAAGGAAGCCAAAGCCCAGGACATCAAGCCGATTATAGGCTGCGAGGTCTATGTAGCGCCGGGGTCGCGCTTTGATAAAGAAACGTCGGGCGGGGAAGACCGCTACTATCATCTGGTTTTGCTGGCGGAAAACAATGAAGGTTATCAGAACCTGATGAAGATCGTATCGTCGGGCTTTACGGAAGGATTTTATTACCGTCCCCGGGTGGACAAAGAGATCTTAAGAAAATACCACGAAGGAATTATTGCTTTAAGCGCCTGTCTGGCGGGGGAAATTCCCCGTTATATTGAAAAAGGACAATATGAAGCGGCCTGCCAGGCGGCGAGAGAATATGAAGAAATCTTCGGTAAGGGGAATTTTTTTCTGGAGCTCCAGGATCATGGAATCCCGCAGCAGAAGCAGGTCAATCAGGCACTGATCAGGATGAGCCGGGAGCTTGCGATCGAACTTACGGCGACCAACGACGTACATTATACCTATGAAGAGGACGTAAAGCCACACGATATCCTGCTCTGTCTTCAGACAGGCAAGAGGCTGGCAGATGAGGACCGGATGCGTTATGAGGGCGGTCAGTATTATGTGAAATCGCCTCAGGAGATGGAAAGGCTTTTTCCCTATGCGTCCCAGGCGCTTGCCAATACCGTAAAGATCGCGGACCGCTGTCATGTGGAGATTGAATTTGGTGTGACCAAGCTTCCTAAATATGATGTGCCGGACGGGTATACCTCCTGGGAGTATCTGAATAAATTGTGCCGGGAAGGATTTGACAGGCGTTATCCTGAAGACGACGGAAGCTTGAAAGAACAGCTTGCCTATGAGTTGTCCATCATACAGAAGATGGGGTATGTGGACTACTTTTTGATTGTATGGGATTTTATCAAATTTGCCAGGGATCATGGAATTGCGGTAGGGCCGGGCAGGGGCTCCGCAGCGGGAAGCCTGGTGTCCTATACCCTGGGTATCACCAACATTGATCCCGCCAGATACCAGCTTTTGTTTGAGCGGTTCTTAAACCCGGAGCGTGTGTCCATGCCGGATATCGATATTGATTTCTGCTTTGAAAGAAGGCAGGAGGTTATTGATTATGTGGTGCGTAAATACGGGCCGGACCGGGTGGTGCAGATCGTTACGTTTGGTACGCTGGCGGCAAGGGGCGTGCTCCGGGATGTGGGCAGAGTGATGGATCTTCCTTATGCGTTTGTGGACTCTATCGCGAAAATGGTGCCCCAGGAGCTGAATATCACTCTGGATAAAGCTCTTATGATGAACCCGGAATTTAAGTCTCTTTATGAAACCAACGAGCAGGTAAAAGAGCTGGTAGATATGTCAAAGAGACTGGAAGGGCTGCCCCGCCATACGTCCATGCACGCCGCGGGAGTGGTGATCAGCCAGAAGGCGGTGGTGGAATATGTACCTTTGTCCAAGGCACAGGACGGTTCCATTACCACCCAGTTTACCATGACTACTCTGGAGAAACTGGGGCTTTTGAAGATGGACTTTTTGGGGCTTCGCACGCTGACTGTCATACAGAACGCCGTGAAGCTGGCCAAAAAGAGCAAAAATGTGGATATTGATATCGAAAAGATCGATTATAATGATAAAAAGGTACTGGATTCTCTGGGAACAGGGCGCACAGACGGCGTGTTCCAGCTGGAAAGTACAGGTATGAAAAACTTTATCAAGGAGCTAAAACCGCAGAGCCTGGAAGACATCATCGCCGGTATCTCCCTGTACCGGCCGGGTCCTATGGACTTTATTCCCCAGTATATCCGGGGGAAAAATCATCCGGAGACGATCACCTATGACTGCCCGGAGCTGGAGCCGATCTTAAAGCCTACCTACGGTTGTATCGTGTATCAGGAGCAGGTCATGCAGATCGTGCAGACACTGGCAGGATATACCCTTGGAAGGAGTGATTTAGTCCGCAGGGCCATGTCCAAGAAAAAGGCATCGGTTATGCAGAAAGAACGTCAGAATTTTGTCTACGGCAACGAGCAGGAGCATGTACCGGGGTGTATCGCCAGGGGTATCCCGGAGGCAACAGCCAATAAAATCTATGACGAGATGATCGATTTTGCCAAATATGCTTTTAATAAATCCCATGCGGCGGCTTATGCGGTGGTGGCTTACCAGACAGCATGGCTTAAATATTATTATCCGGTGGAATTTATGGCGGCTCTTATGACTTCCGTCATAGATAACGCTTCCAAAGTATCCGAATATATTTTAACCTGCCGTCAGATGGGGATTAAAGTCCTGGCACCGGATATCAATGAAAGCGACGGCGTTTTCTCCGTGTCCGGCGGTTCCATCCGCTATGGCCTGAACGCCATCAAGAGCGTGGGCAGACCGGTGATCGCACAGATTATAGAGGAACGGAAAAACGGTCCGTTTCAGGATCTGGGTGATTTTACCGAGCGCATATCCGGAAAAGATATCAATAAAAGAACAGTGGAAAACTTTATCAAATCAGGAGCCTTTGACAGCTTTCCCGCCAATCGCCGTCAGATGATGATGGTTTATGCACAGATGATGGACCAGGCTGTGCAGAAAAAAAAGACGGATCTGGCAGGACAGATGAGCCTGTTCGACTTTGTGCCTGAGGAAGAAAAGAAAGCTTTCAAAATCCAGATTCCTCCGGTGGAAGAATACAGAAAAGAAGATCTTCTCGCCTTTGAAAAGGAAGTGCTCGGGTTTTATATCAGCGGGCATCCGCTGGAAGAATACGAAGAACAGTGGAGAAAAAAAATCACCCATGTGACGACGGATTTTCTCCCGCCGGAAGAGGGGGAGGAACCCAAAGTAAGGGACGGAGAATACGCGGTGATTGGCGGCATGATCGCCTCCAAAAAAGCCAAGGCAACTAAAACCAATAAGATGATGGCTTTTATCACCATAGAAGATCTGGTAGGTTCGGTGGAAGTGATCGTGTTTCCCAGGGACTATGAGAAAAATATACGATTTCTGAATGTGGACAGCAAAGTATTCATAAGCGGAAGAGTTTCTTCAGAAGAAGATAAGGCCAGCAAACTGATTCTGGAACGGCTCATGCCTTTTGAAACCATTCAAAAAGAGCTGTGGATTCAGTTTGAGGATATGGAGACATATAAAGGACGGGAGCAGGAACTGTACCGCGCGCTTTTGGAAAGCGAGGGAGGGGACAGTGTAATTGTCTATGTAAATAAAGAAAAAAAGAAGAAGATCCTTCCGCCTGGCCGGAATGTGCGGATAGATTCTGAGCTTTTAAACAGTCTGTATGAAAAATTTGGAAAAAAAAATGTAAAAGCTGTTGAGAAGCGTATTGAAAATGTCGCCGAAATGAATTAAAATTAAATCAGCTATCAGGTACGAGAATCGAGCATCAAATATTTGCGGAGGAAAACATGGCGAAGGAAATCAACACAATCGGAGTTTTGACAAGCGGCGGCGACGCACCAGGTATGAACGCGGCTATTCGTGCAGTTGTAAGAAAAGCATATGCGAACGGCAAACAAGTGAAAGGAATCCGCAGAGGCTATCAGGGGCTTCTGGAAGAAGATATTTTTGATTTGGGAAGATCGTCGGTAGGCGATATTATGGATAAAGGCGGAACGATTCTGTTCACAGCCCGCTGCTCTGAATTCCGTACGGAAGAGGGACAGAAGAAAGGAGCTGAGATCTGCAGAAAGCACGGGATCGACGGGCTTGTAGTGATCGGCGGTGACGGATCTTTTGCGGGCGCCCAGAAGCTGGCTGCTCTCGGGATCAATACGGTAGGCGTGCCGGGAACCATTGACCTGGATATCGCCTGTACCGAGTATACCATAGGCTTTGATACGGCGGTCAATACGGCCATGACGGCCATTGACAAGGTACGCGACACGTCTACTTCCCATGAGCGGTGCAGTATCATTGAGGTAATGGGCAGAAACGCCGGCTATATTGCTTTGTGGTGCGGAATCGCCAACGGCGCGGAGGCCATCCTGCTGCCGGAGAATTACGATTATGACGAGCAGAGAATCATCAACGATATAATCGCAAAAAGAAAAATGGGGAAAAAGCACTATATCATTATCAACGCGGAAGGTATCGGCCACTCCACCTCCATGGCAAGAAGAATCGAGGCGGCTACCGGTATGGAGACCCGCGCGACGATCCTGGGCTACATGCAGCGCGGCGGAAGCCCCACCTGCCGGGACCGTGTATATGCCACCATGATGGGCGGCATGGCTGTGGATCTGCTCTGTGAAGGAAGGAGCAACCGGGTTGTAGGCTACCGGAACGGAGAATTTAAAGACTTTGATATTGACGAAGCGCTGGTTATGAATAAGGGTGTGGAGTCTTATATGGTTCAGATGTCTGAGGCTATGTCATAGATATGATCACAAGCGTATCCAATCCGCAGGTGAAACATCTGCAGCAGCTTGCCAAAAAGGCAAAAGTAAGAAATGAAGAGGGCGTTTTCCTGGCGGAAGGCATCAAGATGTTTCGGGAAGCGCCCAAAGATAAAATACAGAACGTATATATCTCCAAAAGCCTGTACGAAGAAAAAGGACAGGCTTTTCTTGACGGGATGGAAGCACAGGTGCTTGACGACCGGGTGTTTGCGTCTGTCAGCGATACAAAGACGCCCCAGGGAATCCTGTGTGTGATCAGGCAGTTTCGATACTGTATGGAAGATATTTTAAAAAAGGATAAACCGCTTCTTCTGGCCCTGGAGAATCTGCAGGACCCGGGCAATGTAGGGACGATCCTTCGGACGGCGGAAGGGGCCGGGGCAGATGCAGTCCTGTTAAGCCGGGGCTGTGTGGATATGTACAATCCCAAGACGATTCGTTCTACCATGGGCTCCGTCTACCGGGTTCCCTTTGTCTATACAGATGACCTGGAAAGAATGCTGACATTTTTAAAGGAGCGGGGGATTCATATATATGCGGCGCACTTAAAAGGCAGGCGGTATTATGATGAGGAAGACTACCGCTGCGGGTGCGCGTTCCTGATCGGAAACGAAGGGAATGGGCTGAGCGAACGTGTAAGTGCCTGCGCGGACACCCTGATCCGCATTCCCATGGAAGGCCGGGTGGAATCCCTGAATGCGGCCGTGTCCGCTTCCATACTGGTCTATGAGGCTTTCCGGCAGAGGTTACGGCAGTAAACGGCTGCATGACAGAGGAGGCAACGGCTGTGGAAGACAGATTTATCAGAGAGATCTATATCGACTGGGACAAGATTGCGGAACACAGTTATCTTCGGGATATTCCGGCGCTTCAGTTCAAAGGCAGACTGTCTTTTGATAAAAATGTTACTTTTTTTGTGGGCGAAAACGGGTCCGGGAAATCGACGCTTCTGGAAGCGATTGCGGTTGCCTGGGGTTTTAATCCGGAAGGCGGGACAAGGAATTACAGTTTTTCCACTTTCGATTCTCATTCGGAGCTTCATGAGGCCATCCGTATGGTACGGGGCATCCATAAGCCGTATGGAAATTATTTTTTAAGGGCGGAGAGTTTTTATAATGTGGCCAGTAAAGCGGAAGAGTACAGAGACGGGGATAAACCGGAGATTTATTACAGACGTTATGGAGGAAGATCCCTTCATCAGCAGTCTCATGGGGAGAGCTTTCTCGCGCTGATACAGGGAAATTTTACAGAGGACGGGCTTTATATTCTGGACGAGCCGGAAGCGGCGCTGTCGCCCCAGAGGCAGCTTACGCTGCTGATCGAGATCGACAGGCTTTCCAGGGGCGGGGCGCAGTTTCTGATTGTCAGCCATTCGCCCATTCTTCTGGGGCTTCCGGGCGCAAGAATTCTGACCTTTGATGACGGAGTGCTCCATCCCTGCAGCTATCTGGAGACAGAGAGCTATCAGGTGACGGAGATGTTCATCAACAACCGGGAATATTTTCTGAAAAGGCTCTTGTCAGAGGACGGACATGTCTGATGTCCGTTTCTGGTGCAGCGTCTTTTCAATCAGGTCTAACAGTTCCGGATAGTCTACAGGTTTGGCTATGTGTGCATCCATACCGCTTTCGCGGGATCTGCGCCGGTCTTCTTCAAAAGCGTTAGATGACACAGCGATGATGGGAATCGCACGAAGGATAGGATCTTTGAGCCCGCGGATGGCTTTGGCGGCCTCATACCCATCCATAACAGGCATTTGAATATCCATCAGCACAAGGGAATATTCTCCTGGCCTGGAATGGCTGATCTTATCTACGGCAACGCTGCCATCCATGGCGGTATCTACGATAAATCCCATCTCCTTGATCAGTTCCGTCTCAATCTCCAGATTCAGTTCATTATCTTCCACAAGAAGGATCTTGTATGTTCCGGATGCGTTAAAAGAGAAAGGGCTGTTGCCTGAAGCGGGAGCAAAAGGTTTGTCCAGTATACGCAGGCTGATGGTGACAGTAAACCGGCTGCCTTTGCCAACCTGGCTGAATACTTCGATTGTTCCGCCCATCATGTTTATAATATTTTTAGCGATTGTAAGCCCCAGTCCGGTACCTGCGATACCGCTTGCAGTCGTATTTTTTTCCCGTTCAAAAGCGTCAAACATATGTGCCTGGAATTCCTCGCTGATACCGACCCCGTTGTCTTCTATGAGGAACTGATAGACTGCGTACTGTCTGGACGATTCTTCTGATTCTGTGACGCTGACCCTTACGCGGCCTCCGGGATTCGTGTATTTGACGGCATTTCCTGCCAGACTTAAAAGGACCTGACGGAGCCGCTCCTGATCGCTTTGGACTTCCGGATGTGTAAGATTCGCATAGTCTGTCAGAAGCACTATGTCTTTTGCAACCGCCTGGGGCAGTAAAGTCCTGTGAATTTCCTCCATAAGTTTTGGTAATGAGCATTCGTGTTCCTCTATATGAGCATTACCGGACTCCATCCAGGAGATTTCCAGAACGTCATTGACCAGGCCAAGCAGTTGACTTTCCGCCGCTTCAATTTTGTCCAGGTAGTGGAGGAGCTTATCGGGGTTATTTATATGGTTTTTTGCAAGGGCGGTGAAGCCGGAAATTGCATTGAGAGGCGTACGCATATCATGGGACATATTGGAAAGGAATGTGTTCCTTGCCATATTGGCAAGCCGCGCATGGTTCAGCGCGTCTTCCAGAATCTTTTTCTTTTGCATTTCATCCTGGATTTCGTCATCTACTTTCCGACATCCTAGGACAACCTGGGAGATATGGCTTTTCGCCCCCACATTTACAATGCGAAGCTGTAAATACTGTATTTCTTCTTCCTGGCGGGTGCGGTAATTCACATAGTAAGTTTTATCTTCCGTGAGCTTCTTTTTGATCTGCTCCGGGCTGATGGCCTCTAAAACAGTCTGGCAGTCTTCAGGATAGACCCAGGTGCTGATATAATCCTGGATAAATTGTCGGTATCCAAGTGTATTACAACTTTCGGGGAACTGGTATTTGGTACGGCTGCTCTGACGATAGATCATGACATTGTCCGAGTCCAGATTGATATAAAGGATGGATTCATAATTAACGCTGAGCCCTTCAATTACTTCCAAACGGCGCAGGTGTTCCTGGTTGATGGCATTCTGTTCGGCGATCAGCCGGTTCTGCTTTTCTGTTGCGTCGGCAACGAACACATAGAAAAGGTCTCCAGTCGATTCACTGTGCATAAAATGACCATAGTCTTCAATCCAGCGGATCTGTCCGTCCTTGCAGATGATCCGGTATTCCACATAGTCCAGGTCATACTGGCTGGCGGCAATCTGTTCCTGGATACTTTTTTCTACGGCTTCCAACTCTTCCGGGTGTACGATGCCTTTAAAGGAATTGCCGGTTAGCTGCCGGAACTCTTCCATCGTATCGCATTTAAAGATTCTGAGCATGGCGGTGTTGGCATAGAGGATAGTCTCTTCTTCGTCTGCATGGTAGATAAAAAATCCGCCGGGCATGTTGTCCGTGAACGCTTTCAGTGCGCCGGCTGTGTGTGTGGACCCCTGAAGGCCTTCTTCAGGAAGATCCAGCGCGGATAAGATATATTCTATGATACTTTCTTCTGTTTTTATTCTGCTGTGCAAGTTTCATCTCCCCTTTCTGCAACCACCAGTTCAATCATACCATTTCAGCTTCGTTTTGTCATCACTCAAAGGAAAAAAATATGACAGATTCCCTTATATATGGCGGTAAAGAGGATGCAGGCAAGCATTCCGGCGGCTGTAGGCAGCAGTGCGGCCAGAAAAGTCCATTGCCAGCTTCTTGTTTCCTTTCGTATCGTCAGGAGTGTGGTGGAGCAGGGCCAGTGCATCAGGGAGAACAGCATAAAGTTTATGGCAGTGACAAGGGTCCAGCCATGTGCCGTAAGCAAAAGGCGCATCTGTGTAAGATCACTCATGTCCATCAGGCTGCCTTGGGACAGGTAGGCCATAAGGATGATGGGCATGACGATCTCATTGGCCGGGAATCCCAGAATAAAAGCGGTCAGGATCACGCCGTCCAGGCCCATCAGGTGTCCCAGCGGTTCCAGCAGAGAAGCAAAGACAGTAAGCAGACTGGAACCGCCGATACAAATATTGGCCATACACCAGATCAGGAATCCGGCGGGAGCCGCCACTGCGACTGCTCTGCCCAGGACGAATAAAGTCCGGTCAAAGACAGAGCGGACCAGCACGGTGCCGATCTGGGGTCTGCGGTAAGGCGGAAGTTCCAGCGTAAAAGAGGAAGGCATTCCTTTCAGCAGCGTGGCAGACAGCAGCCGGGTGACCGCGAAAGTCATCCCAATGCCCAACAGAATGATCAAAGTCAAAAGAAAAGCCGATAAAAGGGAAGATGTGATGCCCGTCCCGGTGCCTGAAAAGAAAATGGCAAGTAAAGCGATCAGGGTGGGAAATTTACCGTTGCAGGGCACAAAACTGTTTGTCAGGACAGCCAGCAGACGTTCTCTGGGAGAATCAATGATGCGACATCCGGTTACGCCTGCCGCGTTGCATCCGAATCCCATACACATAGTTAAGGATTGTTTGCCGCAGGCACGGCAGCACTGGAAAGGACGATCCAGGTTGTAGGCGATCCGCGGCAGATAACCGACGTCTTCCAGAAGAGTAAAAAGCGGGAAAAAAATGGCCATCGGGGGGAGCATGACAGCGACAACCCAGGCAGCCACTTTAAAGATTCCCAGGATGCATACGTCATGCAGAAGCTTTGGTACATGGAGAAAAACAAAAAGCTGACTGAGTAAATCCAGTATATGAAATAGAAAAGCAGACAGCGCCCGGGAAGGATAATTGGCTCCGACGATGGTCAGCCACAGGAGGAATGCCAGCAACAGGAGCATGGAGCAGTAGCCGTACTTTCGTCCGGTCAGCACCTGATCCAGCTTTTGGTCCATGGACGGACAGGTCTGCCGGCTGCTCTTAACCACACCTTTACAGACGGATTCTGCCGTAGTTATAAGCGCGGTCGCGATCAGATCCGGAAGTGTTTCTTTATGGATATTTTGTTCTCTTAAAAGCGTATCTGCTTTTTTTAGAGCCTGTCGGATCATGTTGTCCTCCGGGGAAGAAATTTCCGTAAATTCGGGTAAAAAATCCTGTTCCAGAAGCCGTAAGCCAAGCCGGCGTGCAAGGAGCGGGTCATCTGTCTGTTTCATAAGGACAGGTATAAGAAGACCGACGGCGTCTTCTACCGGTTTTGGATAGGAAACGGTAAAAGGATCTTCCGGGGATTCTTTATGAACAGTCTGCTCTATGGCCTTTTGGAGTACATCAAGGCTTTTTCTGTTTCGTGCGGATGTTCCCACTACAGGGACATGAAGACGCCGGGATAAAAGATCGGTATTGATCCGAATGCCTTTGCGGGAGGCTTCATCCATCAGGTTGACGCACACAATGATCCTGGAAGTGATTTCCATGATCTGAAGGACCAGGTTTAAGTTGCGCTCCAGACAGGAAGCGTCACAGACGACTACGACTGCGTCGGGCGCTTCCAGACAGAGAAAATCTCTGGCTGCTTCTTCTTCCGCCGAGTGGGCTTTCAAAGAGTAGGTTCCCGGAATATCTACAAGCGTATAGGTTTCGCCCTGATACTGGTAAGTGCCCCGGGCGCTGGATACGGTTTTGCCCGGCCAGTTTCCCGTATGCTGCCGCATGCCGGTAAGACTGTTGAAGATCGTGCTTTTCCCCACATTGGGGTTTCCGGCCAGGGCGATGGTTCTATGAGTCGGCGCTTTGGGGAAAGGGTCTGTCTCTACGATGATATCCTGTGCGTCTTTGGCTCTGATGGCGATCACGGTTCCACGGATCAGATAGGCGCCTGGATCACCCAGGGGGCTTTTCCCAAGGCACTGAACTTTCGTATGTTCCACAAGACCCAGGTCCAGGAACCGCCGTCTCATACTTCCCGCTGCCGTAAGATATTTTACTGTGGCCCATTGTCCGGGCTTTAGCTGGCTTAAATTGTGCAGATCGTCCATTTATAGCTCTCCTGACAGGTATATAATATCTAAAAAACTCTTATAACAGTTTATGAAGTACACGGACTGCAGGTTACAGAAAAAAATATAAAAACCGTTGCAATTTTTTTCGTAATTACCGCGTCTAATAAGTGTAAAACAACATCGGCCGATGGATGAAAGAAAGGAGACTTGGACCAGGTGGAGCTTCTTGTGAAAAAAGCACAGCGGGGAGACGGCGAAGCTTTTATAGCACTCATAGAACAGAATAAGCAAAGTATGTATAAGGTTGCCAGAGGGTTTTTAAGAGAGGAAGAAGATGTGGCGGATGCGATGTCCCAGACAGTGCTGGACTGTTATGAGAAGATTGTTACGCTAAAGCAATGCTCTTATTTTAAGACCTGGATGATCCGGATTCTGATCAATAACTGCAAGGATATGCTGCGCAGGAAAAAGGGAGATATTTCTCTTGAGACGGCGCCCGAAATAAAAGACCGGTCCTGTCAGGACGGCCTGCAGGGATTCCGGGAGATGGTTGCGCCGTTGGAAGCGAAGGATCAGAGCATTTTTATGCTGTATTATGTCTATGGGCTGAAAGTAAAGGAGATCGCAGCCTGTATGGAGATGAAGGAAAATACGGTCGCTTCACGGTTAAGGCGCGGGAAAGAAACACTGCGTAAAGAGATGGCCGTGGGCCGGTAGAAAGGAGCTGCACATGGATATAAGAAAAGAAGAAAAACTGCCTGTTGTCGTAGAAGAAAGGCTTCAGGAAGCATATGGAAAGATCAGGAGAGGAGAAATAAAACAGATGAAGAAGAAAAAAACCGGTTACCGCAGATGGACCGGCGTGGCGGCGGCCTGCGCGGTACTTGTAATAGGTTCTGCCGGGGCATTGGCTGCGGCGGCTTACTTTCAGAAAGAAACGCGTCAGGAGACGGATACGGTTTCTTATGAATTTGATATTAATTACGATCTGATCCCCGGGGAATACAAAGTGACACCCGGATATCTGCCGGAAGGCTTTAAAGATCAGGGCGCCGGGAAATATTACGGGGAGGACGGTCTTGGCATCACCGTTATGCCGGTTTATACCATGGCGGAGCTGGACCGCTTAGGAGGCGAACTGTCGGTGGAAGGACAGATTGAAAAGGTGGAGCATACTACCTTAAGCGGCATGGAAGCGGATATCATTACGTTTCAGGAGGCAAAGAAATACCAGCTGCCTGTCTATCTGTTTTTGTTCAACGAAGCGGAAGGATATGTCCTGCATATCGTATCCGCGTATCCGGTGGGACAGGAGGAACTGCTTAAATTTGCGGACAGCTTAAGCGTGGAGCGCACAGGGGATGCGGCCTATGAGACGGAGGAAGAAAAGAGTGCAAGAAAGCAGCAGGAGGAGCAGGAAGCACAGGCGATGGCAGACGGGGAGAAAAACCATGCCGACCTGCTTGCAGCCGGGATTCCTTCCGATAAAATCTTCGGCGTTGGGGAAGAATTAAAGCTCCTGGACGGATCTGTGGGTTATACCGTGACAGGGTACGAATATCTGGACAGCATCGAAGGGTTTGATGAGGATAAATTCTTTGATTTTACCCGGTTTGACGGATGGCTGAACGGGGACAAAACCCTGAAGCCCTATAACAGGCAGCAGTACGACAAAGACGGTCAGCTTGTGGAAGAAAAGCACACCGAACAGCAGATTCTGAAAGTGGATGTAAACGTACATTGTTATGGCGGCGAAGAAAAAAATGATACAGAGCTGGATTTGCAGCTTGTGGACGTGGAAGCAAGAAGTGACGGTTCATTTACCTGGTCCACCGACAGCTATGGTGCCGTGCCGGAGGAACAGTATGAGCTTCAGATGGACCAGTCGGCCGTCTACTTTGACAAAGCCGTATATACGGATAAAGGGGTAAGACAACACTATTTCTATCGGGATTTGGCAAAAGGAGAAGATCTTTCCTATACGCTTCTCTTTGTGGTGGACAAAGACAGAAAAGGTTCTCTGTTCCTGTCTCCGTGGAACGGAAACTACAGTATCAATCAGAGCGAAAGCGAGTCCGCAGAGCAGATGCTTTCAGAACTGGACGGATATATCTGTCTGGAAAAATAAGGCAGTCAAAAATGTCCCGGGGGAATGCTCCGGGATATTTTGACGTTAAAATATACAAAAAGATATCGTCTCATTTCATACAATATGCACAAAAATATTTAAATAAATGAAAAAGTATTTGCAATCTGTGTGAAAATTCGCTATAATAATCTTATATTAGGGGGAAATGTCAGAAAAGTCTACAGCTTTTGGATAAGAAATACGCAAGAACCGGCATGGATGCTTAAGAGAGCTGTGCCGGGTTTTTTTTGAATATGATTGGAAAGGGGTAATGTCAATGTTTGAAAAAGGCGAATATATTATATATGGCCGCAACGGAATCTGTAAAATTGAAGACATCACGCATCTGGATATTTCCGGGGCGGACAAAAAAAAGCTTTATTATGTGCTTTCGCCTTTGAACACAAAGGGCAGCCGGATCTATTTTCCGGTGGACAAAAAAGATGCCAATGCCAGAAAACTGGTCACGAAGCAGGAGGCATGGAAGCTTCTGGATGAAATCCGGGAGATTCCTCAGATCTGGGTTGCCAATGAAAAGGTAAGGGAGGAAACCTACAAACAGGCTTTGAACTCCTGTGACCAGCATCAGTGGGTGTCAATTATCAAGACTTTGCATGTAAGAAGGCAGACGCGCCTGTCCCAGGGCAAGAAGATGGCGTCCACAGACGAACGTTATCTCAAGCTGGCGGAAGATGCGCTCTACAGCGAGCTTGCCTTTGTCATGGATAAGGACAAGTCCGAGATGGCACCGTTTATCAGGGAACACATTGAGAAAATGGACGAAAAAAGGGCATTGCTTTAAGCAACACCCTTTACATATACAGGCCGTTCTGTAATTTATCTGGATTTCTGGTAAATTTTCGCAACATCCTCACCGTTTAACACTTTAAAGTTTCCGATTGTTCTTTTCCCGAAAAATACACATTTTTCAGCAAGTTCCTGAATCTGCGCATCCGTCGGATGGATGCCGAGTTCTGCAAGAGACGTCGGCATATCGATGGAACGATAGAAGTCTTCCATGGCGCATATGCCTTTTTGTGCCAGGTCTTTGGCGGAACCGTCCGTTTCAGGGACACCCATGACCCGCACCGCGAACTGGGCGAACCGGTCAGTATTTTCTTCACAGACATACCGTGCCCAGCTTCCCCAGATGGCGGCCAGCCCTGCACCGTGGGCCACATCAAACATACCGCCCAGCTCATGCTCGATCTGATGGGAGGCCCAGTCGCCTACGGTACCGCAGCCGGTAAGTCCGTTGTGGGACAGACTTCCTGCCCACATGACTTCGGCCCGTGCGTCGTAGTCAAAGGGATTCTCCTTTAAGATCCTGGCATTGTGCATGACGGTCCGAAGCAACGCTTCGCAGATGCCGTCGGTAAGTTCGGTGTGTGTTTCATGGGTAAAATAACGCTCCATCGTATGCATCATGATATCCACGCAGCCGCTGGCGGTCTGATAAGGCGGAAGCGTGTACGTCAGCTCCGGATTCATGACTGCAAATTTACAGCGGCAGTAGTTGCTGTTGTAACCTCTCTTTAACCAGCCGTCCTCGTTGGTGATCACCGATGAGTCGCTCATCTCGCTTCCGGCTGCCGCGATCGTTAAGACGGCCGCTACCGGAAGACATCCTTTGGCCTGGGCCTGCTTACTGTAGAATAACCAGGGATCACAGTTATTGTAAACGCCGTAGCCGATGGCCTTGGCCGAATCGATCACGCTGCCGCCTCCTACGGCAAGAAGAAAGTCTGCGCCTTCTTTTCTGACAAGTTCCATCCCTTTATGCACCAGGCTCAGACGGGGATTGGGAACTACGCCTCCTAACAGAACATAAGAAACGCCCGCTTCTTCCAAAGACGCACAGATACGGTCCAGAAGGCCGGATTTTTTTGCGCTTTCTCCGCCGTAATGGATGAGTACCTTCGTTGCGCCGTATTCTTTTACCAGTTCGCCGGTCTTCTTTTCACTGTCTTTTCCAAAGACGACCCTTGTGGGGGTATAATATTCAAAATTTGTCATGTTTCGTTCTCCTGTGAAAGTATTTTTACAATATGTTCAAATCCCATATAATGAGAGGCTTTAAGAAGGATGAAATCGCCCTTTTGTAAAAGCGAGCCTGCTTCTTTCAGAAACGCTTCCTGGCTGTCATAGTGTAGGCATACGGACCAGGGAGCAGCGTTTTTGGCGGCCTTGTGGATCGCTTCGCTAAGGGGTCCGATGGTGATAACCAGATCCGCGTGGATGCTGCCAAGATGTCTGCCCACGGACGCATGAAGCGATTCCGACTGCGCGCCTAATTCGCCCATATCTCCCAATATGGCCACCTTACGGGTAAGGGCGTGGTTCAGTACGTCCAGCATGGCACACATGGATACGGGGTTGGCGTTGTAGCAGTCGTCCAACAGCGTATAACGTCCGGTATGCAGAATATTGCTTCGTCCGTCTAACGGCTTCAGGGAGCGGATGCCTGTCTGGATCTCTTCTGCAGTAAGGCCAAGGGAGATACCGACGCAGGTACCTGCCATGGCATTGTAGATCATGTGCCTGCCCGGCAGAGGGATGTGGGCTTTAAAAGCGACAGCCCCTGCGTGGATCTGGCAGCGCATGCCTTCTAACCCTTCGTTTTCTATCTGGTCGGCATAGACCTGATTGGCAGGATCAAGGCCGAAGGTGCCGGCCCGGTCTTTTAAGGTGATCAGCTTGTCGTCGTCTCCGTTTACGAAGACCTTCGCGTCTTTGGCTGCATAGTCGAACATCTCTGCCTTTGCCTTTAAGATGCCGTCCCGGGAACCTAAATGTTCCAGGTGGGCAACGCCGATATTGGTGAACAGGCAGTGGGTGGGCCTTGCGATCTTACTAAGCCTGTGCATCTCGCCGAAGTGGTTCATGCCCATCTCCAGGACGGCCGCTTCATGGAAGGGCTCGATCTGAAAGACGGTCAGGGGCAGGCCGATCTCGTTGTTAAAATTGCCGGGGGTCTTTAAAACCCGGTATTTTTGACTCAGGATGGCGGCGACCATCTCCTTGGTGCTGGTCTTTCCCACGCTTCCGGTGATGCCGATGACAGGGATGGAGAGGGTCATTCTGTAAGCCTCGGCTGCGTCTTTTAAGGCCTGCAAGGTATCCTCCACGAGTATATACGGTCCGGACGGGGTGTTCGGCTTTTGCTGACAGACCGCGCACAGGGCGCCTTTCTGGTGTACATCCGAAAGGAATCGGTGACCGTCTGTCTTCTCCCCGACGGTGGCGATAAAAAGGTCGCCTTCTTCGATCAGGCGGCTGTCTACCCGGACATTTCCTATGGGGCGGTCGAGCAGTTCCAAAGGCCCCTGATACATTCCCCGGCAGGCTTTGACGAATTGTTCCAGCGTAAACTGTTTCATATAAGACCTCCCTGGGTGTGCCGCCTGTATTTTCGGACGGATACATTCAGAATCCACTCACAGAGCTGGCTGTAGGAATAACCCAGCGCGGCGGCTTCCTGGGGCATCAGACTGGTGGGGGTCATGCCGGGGAGTGTGTTGACCTCCAGGGCATAATCTTCACCGGAGCGTTCATCCAACATAAAATCCACCCGGGCGTAGCCTTCGATGCCTGCCGCTTCGCAGGCTTCCCGGGCATGTTTCTGGATGCGCGCCGCGATATTTCCGGGCAGGTCGGCAGGGCAGGTCTCTATGGTGCTTCCGGCCTGGTATTTATTTTTGTAGTCATAAAATCCTGTCAGGGGCGCGATCTCAATGATGGGCAGCGCTTTTCCTTCCACCACGGCTACAGAGAACTCCCGTCCGATGATACAGCGCTCGATCAGCACGGTATCTTCGTAGGCGAATGCTTCTTTTAAAGCTTTGTTAAGACCGAATACATCCTCCGCCCGGTAGACGCCCACCGAGGAACCGCCGCAGCAGGTCTTGACCATGCACGGAAAGCCGATGCTTTCGGGAAGCTCAAAGGAGCATCCTTTCCTGACCAGTATATCCGGAGGGGTGGGGATGCCATAGCCGCGGAAGAGCTGTTTGGTAATATTCTTATCCATACACAAAGCGCTGCTTGTATGTCCGGTTCCGGTGTAGCGGATGCCCAGAAGGTCAAAGAGCGCCTGGATTCTTCCGTCCTCTCCGTTGGCGCCGTGAAGGGCTAAAAATACGATGTCACATAAGCCGCAGAGTTCCAGCACATGGGGACCGGGAAGACTTTTGTATCCCGGGCGCAGTGCTTTCACCTGGTCAAGGTCCGGCGCTTTTTCCGCCACGCCGCTGATGGATGCGGCCCAGTCGATGTCCGCGTCAAACAGGGACTCCAAAGGCTGCTTTACTTCGGCAAGGCCTAGGAACAGATCCAGAAGGATGACCTGGTGGCCGTTTTCCTTCAACGCATGATAGATGCCTTTTCCGCTGCTTAAAGATACGTCCCGTTCCATACTGATGCCGCCTGCCAGTACCACGATTTTCATAGATGCCTCCTAAATAGTCTGAATAAATTAAATATGATGTCCGTCCAGCATTTCCTGGATCTTTTTCTGGGTGTAGGCTCCGAGGAATTTCTGTTCCTCTTTTGTCAGCTCCTTCGGCAGGATGGGGGGCGCGTATTCCACAATGACCTTACATGGCTTTAGCTTCCACGGATGGTTCTCCCATATGTCTGCGGAGCCTGTGATGGCTATGGGGACAATAGGGCAGCCGGTTTTGGACGCCATCTTCATGCTCCCTTCTTTAAACGGCTGCATCTTTCCGTCCCTGCTTCTGGTTCCTTCGGGGAAGATACAGATGGATATCCCCTGTTTAATATATTCGATGCCGGTGAGGATGGTTTTAAGCCCGGCCTTGATATCGGCCCGGTCTAAAAACAGACAGTAGAGCCGTTTCATCCAGGTGCGAAGCAGCGGGACTTTTAACATCTCGGCTTTCGCCACATATCCGGTAAGTCCGGGACATATGGAGTAGGTCAGCAGGATATCAAAATAGCTGTTGTGGTTGCCGATATAAAGTACTGCCTGGTCCTTGGGGATATGTTCCAGACCGATATAAGTGATATCCGCGCCGGAGATCCACAGCATCAGTTTAAAAGCGCCCTGGACCATCCGAAGGCTGCTGATATCACGAAGGCGGGGATTCCACTTGCCGATGAGCCATTCTATGCACAGCACCGGGATTCCCAGGATCAGATAGAGCACCAGAATCAGGACAACGAGTAATAAACGTATCATTTGCGCCCCCTGTTATCCCAGACGGCCGTACAGCACGGTCATTTGTCTTAACGTCTCTGCCATCTCTTTATTTAACAGCCCTTCGCGGAAGCGGAAATTCCAGTTGCCCATGGGGCTTCCGGGAATGTTCATGCGGGCCTCGGAGCCTAATTTCAGCAGATCCTGCACAGGAAAGATGGCGTATTTGGCGATGGTGCCAAGGCAGGTGCGGATAAAGTCCCAGCTGATGCTTGAGCCGTCCGTATTCATATAGCGGCGGACTTTGTCGCGGTTTGGCTCGGAAGTGTTCGTATACCAGCCAAGGCTCGTGTCGTTGTCATGGGTGCCTGTGTAGCAGATGCAGTTTCGGGTATCCAGCTGATGGGGAAGGAAGGTACTCTCTCCGCCTCCGTCAAAGCCAAACTGTAAGACTTTCATGCCCGGAAATTCAAACATATCCCGAAGCCGTTCCACTTCCGGCGTGATGACGCCCAGGTCTTCGGCGAAGATGGGAAGCTCGCCTCCCAGGGCTTTTTTTACAGCCAGAAACAGTTCTTCTTCCGGCCCTTTTTTCCATGCGCCGTTTAAAGCGGTCTCCTCACCGTAAGGAACGGCCCAGTATGCTTCAAATCCGCGGAAATGGTCGATCCGCACATAGTCCACTTCGTCTAACTGGTAGCGGATTCTCTCAATCCACCAGCGGTATCCGTCCAGGGCGTGGGTTTCCCAGTTGTAAAGCGGATTGCCCCAGAGCTGTCCGGTGGCGCTGAAATAATCAGGCGGAACGCCGGCCACTTCCAGAGGATAGCCTTTGGGGTCCAGGCAGAACAGCTTTTTGTTGGCCCATACGTCTGCGCTGTCCAGGGAAGGGAAGATGGGCATATCCCCGATGATGGCGATTCCTTTTTCATTGGCGTATTTTTTCAGGTCGTACCACTGGGAGAAGAAAATAAACTGTATAAATTTATAGTAATTTACCTTATCTTCCAGTACTTCCAGCCATTTGGCCCGGCTGGACGCGTCAGGGTTTAACAGATTATCTTCCCATTCGTACCAGGGCAGCCCTTCGTGGTAATTCTTTCCTGCCATAAACAGACAGTAGTCTTCCAGCCAATACTGGTTGCTTCCGCAGAAAGCTTCATATTCTTCCAGGAGATTTTTGTCCGCGGTATGGTGAAAATGGGTATAGGCTTTTTTAAAAAGCCCGGTTTTGTAAGTGAGGACCTGCTCGTAGTCTACCTTATCCGGGTTAAAATCCGGCAGGGGACGTAAGTCTTCCTCTGTCAGAAGCTTTTTCCTTTTCAGAAGGTCCGGGCTGATCAGCAGAGGCTGTCCGGCAAAGACGGAAAACCCCTGATAAGGAGAATCTCCGACGGTGGTGGGCCCCAAAGGCAGCACCTGCCATAGATGCTGTCCGGCTTCGGCCAGAAAATCAATAAAATCATAAGCGCCCTGTCCCAGGTCTCCGATCCCGTAAGGAGACGGAAAAGAAGTGGGGTGGGCGAGAACGCCGCTGTAGCGGTGGTTGGTTTTGTCTTCCTTTGCAGTTTTAAAATGCAAGATATTCCTCCTCCTGTCCTTTTCAATGATTCCATTATAATGGATACCCCCAAAGAATACAAGGAAAGAACACTGGTCTTAATCGGGATTTTTCCACATAGTATAGAAGAAAGAAAGAGGGGAGACTTTTCGTGCATGCAAAAATGGTGCCTTATGATGCTTCTTTTGTGCCTGCTGACAGGCTGCGGCGTGCAGACGCAGGATAAGGAGCGCATAAAAGATCTGGAGTTTACTGTTTTAGATCCGGAGAAGATACCGGAGGAACTGAGAAATGTGCTGGAAGAGAAAAAAGAGGAACCTTTTAAAGTGACCTATGAGGACGACGGATATATGTATATCTGTGTCGGATACGGAGAGCAGCAGACCAGCGGCTACAGCATCGTCGTGGAAGATCTGTACTTAAGCACCAACGCGGTCTATGTAAATACGGAACTTTTAGGCCCCGGGAATGGGGAAGAAACGGCTGCCGCCACCACATGCCCGTATATCGTGCTGAAGCTTCAGGATCTGGAACAGCCGGTTGTCTTTGAATAAATCTTTCGGAAAGGAACAGACTATGGAATTAGAACGAAAATATGTGGCGCTTGGCCACAGACGGGGAAGAGCCGTCAGCCAGATCACGCTGGAAGAAGACTTAAATGTACCCGACCAGAAACCGGATATCTTCCGGATTATCCATAAACAGGGAGAATTCCGTCCGGATGAGATCAAAGGGGAAGCAGGAAAGGTAAAAGTCCGCGGCGTCTTTCTGTATAAAATCCTGTACATCGGGGAAGGCAGCGAACGGATGCCGGATGTCCTGGAGGGAAGTATCCCGGTGGATGAAACGGTCTTTTTAAACGATCTGGAAGAAGGGGATATCCTGGATTTTGGATGGGAGCTGGAAGACCTTCACACTTCCGCCATCCATTCAAGAAAGGCAAATATTAAATGTGTGCTGGCTTTGACAGCGGAAGCGATGAAAGAGCAGCCTGTCCCCCTGGTGACCTGCCCGGAGGAGAATGCAGGACTGTATGTGAAGACCTGTCCGGTGCGCCTGCAGCAGGAAGTCATACATAAAAAAGACACACTGAGAGTACGGGAGGAGATGAATCTTCCGCCGGGAAGGCCGAATATCCGGCGTATCCTCTGGAAAGAGATGTATCTGCAGGGGACAGAAGCGCGCCAGGAGGAAGGCAGGATTCTCATAAAAGGGGAGCTGATGGTTTTCTTTTTATATGAGTGCGAGGATGAACCGGGCAGGCTGCAATGGGTGGAGCAGGGCATTCCGTTTCAGCAGGAAGTGGAGTGTGACAAAAGCCACACGGATCTGTCAGGAAAAGCGCAGATCACGCTCCTTCGCACAGAGCTGGAATTGCAGGCGGATTATGACGGAGAGCCACGGATGGTGCGGATTGATGCGGTGTTGGACCTTCTGCTTCGGTACTTTGAAGAAATGTCCTGTGATGTCCTTTGTGATGCTTACAGCCTGAATGAGGAGATCACGCCCCAGAGACAGAAATATACCTGGGATTTTGCGCGGGGGGTGTCCGATTCCAGGGCAAGGGTGAGCGGGCGAATGAAGCTTTCGGAGGCGGAACCCAAAGTCATGCAGATTTTAAGCTCCGGCGCCAGGGTTCACATGGAGCATTCCGAGAAAAACGAGCAGGGTGTACTGGTTCAGGGGACGCTGGAACTGTGGGTATTGTATGCGTCTTCCGACGACGCCCAGCCCTTGTCCTGCGCCATGCAGTCCTTCCCCTTTGAACATACGGCGGAACTGTCGGACTGCGGGAAGAACTGTGAATGGCAGGTCTTCTTATGCCTGGACCAGTTGGCGGTATCCATGATGGACGCGTCGGAGATCGAATTTAAAGCGACGGTTCAGATGCAGGTATTGTTTTTCAGCAAAGAAGAACTGGAACTGGTGGAAGAACTTACGGAAGAGCCGCTTAATATGGAGCGGATCAAACAGATGCCGGGGATGGTCATCCATATCGTCCAGCCGGGAGAGACGCTGTGGGATATATCCAAAAGCCATGCCACAGCCTGCGAGGCGGTGATGGAGCTGAACGGATTAAAAGAAGAAAGTTTAAAAGCCGGACAGAAAATACTGCTTGTAAAAGAAGTCGCAAGATAAGATATTGAAATAAAAGCACCTCTTGGATATAATGAAGGTACTAAGGGGGACAAAATGGATGAATAAAATACAGTTGAAAGCGTTGGGGAAGATCAATCTGGGCCTGGATGTACTCAGGAGACGTGAGGACGGATATCATGAAGTAAAGATGATCATGCAGACGGTCAGCCTGTGTGATGAACTGGAACTGAAGAAATCCAGGAAGGAAGGAATCCAGGTGCAGACGAACCTGTATTACCTTCCTACCAATGAAAATAATCTGGTCTATAAGGCGGCGCAGCTTTTGATGGAGGAGTTTGATATCCGCGGCGGGATGTCCATCCAGCTGAGGAAGAAGATACCTGTGTCGGCGGGCATGGCAGGGGGAAGCTCCGATGCGGCCGCCGTCTTATGGGGCATGAATCAGATGTACGGGCTGGGGCTTTCCCGCAAAGACCTGATGGAACGGGGGGTGAAACTGGGAGCGGATGTGCCTTACTGTATCTTAAGAGGAACCGCGCTGGCGGAGGGAATCGGAGAGAGGCTTACGACGCTTCCGTCCATGCCAAAATGCTATCTTCTCATCGCCAGGCCGGGGATTAATGTATCCACAAAATATGTGTATGAGAATCTGCATGCCAATGACCTGAAAGCAGAACAGCATCCGGATGTGGATGCCGTGATTGAGGCGCTTAAGGAAAAGGATCTGGCGGCGCTTTCGTCCCGCATGGGAAATGTGCTGGAGACGGTCACGGTTTCCGCATACCCTGTGATTGATCAGATCAAGAAATGTATGATGAACGCGGGGGCCCTTGGGGCGATGATGAGCGGAAGCGGCCCTACCGTGTTCGGGATTTTTGACAGTCAGGCGAAGGCGAGGAGAGCGTACCGGGGAATGAAAGGGAAGCGGTTTGTGAAGCAGGCGTATGTGACAGTACCTTATAATGTGAGAAGAACCTAATGGTACGGCGGATCTTATTTTGTGGTATAAAATGGGAACTGTGTGGGATAATAGAGAGTGATAGATGAGGATGAGCGCTGCTCATCCTTTTTCAGTTGTGAAAAACCGGAATAACGGGATTGTGAGGAGAATGAAATGGGAGAGGTGTCCAGGGTACTGGAGGAAAATAAAAAGTGGGCGGAAGATACGTTTGAAAAATGCGATGATATATTAAAAAGACAGGTGTATGTGGGGGACGGGAAGCGGGAAGGGCTTCTGGTGTATGTGGAAGTGGCGGTCAGTAACCTGATGCTGGAAGAGCATGTGATCGGGCTTTCGGATGTACAGCCGCTTTCTACTTATGAGGAGGCCAGGGCCGCGCTTCTGGCAGGAAACGCAATCCTGTTTTTGCAGGGGGACGATACGGTATATAAAATTTCCAGTAAGGGGTATCCGGGACTGGGCGTGTCGAAGGCGGAGAGCGAAAAGGTCATGCGGGGCTCTAAGGAGGGGTTTACGGAGAGCGAGAAGCTTAATGTGGCTTTAATCAGGAAACGGATTCGGGACCCGCGGATGAAGGTGGTGGAGCAGACGATCGGGAGCCGCTCCCATACGATGACGGCGCTGGTGTATATGGAGGATCTGATTTATCCGGATCTGCTGGATACAATAAAAGAGAGGATGGATGCCTATGAGATCGACGGAATCCTGGACAGCGGTATGCTGGAGCAGTTGACGGAGAAGCACTGGCTGTCTCCTTTTCCGCAGTTTCAGTCCACGGAGCGTCCGGACCGGGCCGCCTCGGCAGTCCTGGAAGGGCGGGTGGTGCTGGTGACGGATCATTCTCCCACGGCGCTTATATTCCCGTCGGATTATAACAGTTTCTTTCAGACCAGCGATGACTGGTACAACCGGTTTGAGATCGCCACCTTTGCCAGGATGCTTCGTTTTTTTGCAGCGATTCTGGCTATGAGCTTTCCGGCTATCTATGTGGCGGTGACGACCTGGCATACGAGCCTGCTGCCCACGAACCTGGTCTTGTCCATGGCGGCGGCGCGCCAGGGAGTACCGTTTCCGTCCCTTGGAGAAGTACTCCTGATGGAGATTTCCTTTGAACTGATCCGGGAAGCGGGAATCCGTCTGCCCGGCCCCATCGGCAATACCATCGGTATCGTAGGCGGTCTGATCATCGGCCAGTCCGCGGTGACGGCCAATCTGGTAAGCCCTATTGTGGTGATCGTGGTGGCTTTTACGGCTCTTTGCTCTTTTGCAATTCCCAATGAAGAGTTTGCCTCCGCCTTCCGGCTTTTAAAATATGGATGTATCTTTATGGGCGCCTGGCTTGGACTGTACGGAGTACTCCTTTCGTATCTGTGGGTGCTGATTCATCTGTCCCATCTGAACAGTTTTGGAATCCCGTATTTGATGCCTTATGTGGCTTCTGATCTGAATGATTACGAGGATGAGCGGGACAGTCTTATACGTTTTCCTTTCCACATGATGGGGCAAAGGCCCATCTTTGCCAGACGGGACGCAAGAGTAAAACTTAGAAAGAAGGGATGATATGTTCTCCGGAAACGGCAGAATATCCGTACGACAACTGTACCGCAGTTATGCGGTGGCAGGCATCAGCTTAAGCGCGCTTTTGCCGCCTTTAATAATGAACCAGAAAAGTGCCGGCAGCATCCTGCTGGCGCTGGCGCTCTGGGGATGTTTCCTGGCCGGGACCGCTTTTACGCCCCGTCCCGAAGCCTGGCCCGTAAAGGCGCTTTGCTATATCCATTATTGGATACTGGGGACCATGCTGGTCCGTTTATCCGGACTTTTGGTGCAGAGATTTCTGCTGACGGATACGGCGCTTTGGATTATTACAGGATGGTTCTATCTGTTCTGCTATTACAATGTATATAAAGGACTGGAGTGCAGGATGCGGGTGAGTGAGGTGCTGTTTCCCTTTTTTCTCTTTTTACTCCTTTTATTATCCGTGCTGATGTATGGCGAGGTACGTCCCGGGAAGCTTCTGGAACTTCAGGTCTTTTTGGACCGGGACGGCGTATACGGAGGATACCGGCTGTTCTGCTGGCTGGGAGCCGTCCAGGGACTCTGGCATCTGCGGGGGCAGATCGCGGGGAAAACGGGATATGGAAACGCGGTTTTTAAAATCTGGCTTACAGGCGCTTTGTTTACGCTGGCCTGGAGCCTGTTTACCTACTGCATCTATGGGAATGCAGGACATACCCGGCTTGTATTTCCGTTGGCTTCTGCCATGACTCTGGCGCATTTTCCGGGAAATGTGATCGGCAGGCTGGACGCTTTGTTTGTATTTGCCTGGGTGATCGGACTGTTTTTACTGTGCAGCGGGCTTTTTGCGCCGCTTATGGACGGGGAGCCGGATAAAAAGCATAAATATCTGCTGGTATTTCTGCTGGCTGCTTCTTTTGGGTGGGGGTGCAGCCCGTCCTGTATCGAATGGGGACAATGGTTTCTGTATTATGTGACCACGCCTTTGCAGATTTTACTGTTGGTTCTGTATGGATTTGGCAAATCCGGCAGGAAAGGTAAAAAGGCCGCTGTATCCTGTCTTTGTCTTTTGTTACCTTTCTTTTTAACAGGCTGCGGCGCGCAGGAGCTGGAACAAAGAAGCCTGGTGATGGCTGTGAGCGTGGATGCAGGAGAGGAGGATATTTATCTTTTCACCTTTGGGTTTGGCGCGGCGTCCGGCGGAGAAAAGGAGGACGAAAAAGAGGAACCGTTCCAGGCAGAGGCGGGATCTCTTTCGGAGGCCAAGGAGCTGTACTGGGAGTCCTGCCAGAAAAATATGGATTTTAATCATCTGAAATGCTTTTATTTCTCAGAAAAACTGTTGGAAGAGCACAGCTTTTCCGGGCTGCTGAAAGAGATTCAGGCGGATGAAGTATATTCCCGGGGAACGCTTGTCTACGCGGCCCAGAGAGACGCTTCGGAGGAAGCAAAAAAAGAAGATCACCCCCGGGAAGGAATGCCAATCCATCAGATCTTAAACGCATGGTACAACCGGGAGCCCTGCAGGATTCCTGTGGTTACCGGGGCGGGGACGTATAAAGGAGAAATTTCCTGGCCATACTGAGAGTAAATCTTGGAGCAGGAGATATCGTTTTTATGAAAAGAAAATTATTGATTTTATTATGTTCCATGCTGCTGGGACTTGGAATTACCGGCTGCCTGTCCATACCCTGCGGGCTGCATGCGGTGCCTCTGGAGGGCGGACAGGAGAAACCGGTGCGCATGGTGGCCTGGTGGAGCCTGATGTATGAACGGCCGAATCCGGACAGGCTGCCGGTGGAGGTTAAGTTTCAGTGGCTGGGATTGTAGCATATGGCCGTAAAAAGGCTTGAATAAAAGGAAAAAAAGGGATACAATAAATCCTGACAGGTAAGTACGAAAGCAGGAGGGCGGATCATGACAAAAGATGTGATGGTGACTATTACAGGTCTTCATACGGTGGAGGAAGACGACGACGCCATCGAGGTCGTCCACATCGGGGAACATTATGAAAGAAACGGGGCGCATTATATCCTTTTTGAAGAACGGATGGAAGGGATGTCTGCGCCCGTTAAAAACCGGATAAAGATCAGGGAAAATTGCATGGAAGTGCAGAAAAAAGGAGCGGTCAATGCCGCCATGGTCTTTGAAGAATCCAAAAGCCAGAGTTGTACATATGCAATTCCTTATGGCAGTTTCCTTTTAGAAACCTATACAACCAGTGTGGCAGTAACAGAGGAAGAAGAAAGACTGGAGGCGATGGCGGTCTACGAGCTGCGCGTCAACGGGATTCACTGCGCCAAAAGCGCCATTCGGGTGATCGTTCAGCCAAAAGAGACTTTCAGGCTTTAATTCAGGTGGTTCTGCATTCAATTCTATTCGGCTCGAAAGAGAAATCCAGAAAAATAACAACAGAAGAGAGGAAACAAAATGAACCGGAAAAAAGAAAATATACTGGGTGTGCTGCCGGTCAGGCAACTGATCCGCCAGTTTGCCGTTCCCAGTATTATTGCCATGCTGGTGGGCGCGCTTTATAATATTGTGGATCAGTTTTTTATCGGAAGAAGTATCGGGGAACTGGGCAACGCGGCCACCAATGTGGCGTTCCCGCTGACCACATCCTGCACGGCGTTGGCGCTTTTAATGGGGATCGGCGGTGCGGCGTCTTTTAATCTGGCCATGGGACGAAAGGAGAAGGAGCTGGCGGTCCATTATATGGGAAATGCCGCCGTACTTTTGTTTTCATCAGGTCTTATCCTGTGTGTGGCGGCCCAGATTTTCTTAACGCCCATGCTCAGATTCTTCGGCGCGCCGGACAGCGTGCTGGGCTATGCCATTACCTATACCCGTATCACTTCCGTGGGGTTTCCGTTTTTGGTGTATTCCACAGGAGGCGCCCATCTGGTGCGGGCGGACGGCACACCCAGATATGCCATGCTCTGCAATCTGACAGGAGCCGTGATCAATACCATACTGGACCCTTTGTTTATCTTCGGGCTTCAGATGGGCATGGCGGGAGCCGCGCTGGCGACGATCCTGGGGCAGATAGCCGCAGCAGGTCTGATTTTTAAATATATGCTCCACTGTAAGACGGTAACCTTGAAAAAGAACCATCTGATCATAAAAGCGGAGTATGCTCTGCGGATCATGTCTTTGGGGCTGTCTTCTTTCTTTAATCAGATTGCCATGATGATCGTGCAGGTGGTGCTGAACAATTCGCTTAAATATTACGGGGCCCGCTCGGTCTACGGAGAGTCTGTCCCGCTGGCCTGCGTGGGTATTATTACCAAAGTAAACATGCTGTATATGTCCGTGGTGATCGGCCTGGCCCAGGGGCTTCAGCCCATCGCCGGGTTTAATTACGGAGCGGAACAGTATGGACGGGTGCGGGAGGTCTACCGGCGTACGATCTGTTATGCGCTTACTGTTTCCACCCTGGCATTTTTACTGTTCCAGATATTTCCCCGCCAGATCATTTCCGCTTTCGGCGACGGCTCGGATGAATATTTCCTTTTTGCCGTGCAGTATTTTCGCATCTATCTGTTTGCTACCTTTTTAAACGGAATCCAGCCGGTGACTTCCACCTTCTTTACTGCCATCGGAAAGCCGGTCAAGGGAATCTTTTTGTCGCTGACGAGGCAGATTCTCTTTCTGCTGCCGTTAATTGTCCTCTTTCCACTCTTTATGGGAATTGACGGCATTATGTACGCGGGGCCGATCGCGGATCTGGCAGCGGGCGCGGCAGCGATTCTGATGATGCTGGCAGAAATGCGTAAGATCCGCGGACTGGAGCAGGAGACAACGTAAAATATAAAACAGTTACCTGGAGGATACCTATTGGATAAATATGAAGTGTTAAAAAAATATTTTGGATACAGTCAGTTCAGGCCGGGACAGGAGGAACTGATCGATGCCATGCTGCAGGGCCGGGACGCGCTGGGCATTATGCCTACCGGAGCGGGTAAATCGATCTGCTATCAGATTCCTGCTCTGATGCTGCCGGGAATCACCCTCGTGATCTCGCCTTTGATCTCCCTGATGAAAGATCAGGTGCGGGCGCTGAACGAGGCGGGCGTCCATGCGGCCTATATCAACAGTTACCTGACGGAAACACAGATCGAAAAAGCCATGTATCTGGCGGGACAGGGACGTTATAAGATCATCTATGTGGCGCCGGAACGGCTTGTAAGCAGCCTGTTTATGGACTTTCTTGCCAGGGCAGATATCAGTATGGTGACGGTGGACGAAGCGCATTGCATTTCTCAGTGGGGGCAGGATTTCAGGCCCAGCTACCTGAACATTGTACATATGATCGCAAAGCTATCTGTCCGTCCGGTGGTGAGCGCTTTTACGGCTACGGCTACGGAAGAAGTAAAAAATGATATATTGTGTGTACTCGGGCTTAAGGAGCCCAGAGTGCTGGTGACAGGATTTGACAGGGAAAACCTGTACTTTGAAGTGCGGACCGGCGGCAAAAAAGATCAGGCATTGCTTGCCTATGTAAAAGAACACAATCAGGACAGCGGCATCATTTACTGCGCCACAAGAAAGAATGTGGAAGCCGTCTGCGAGCTGCTTCAAAGGGAGGGAATACCCGCCACCCGGTATCATGCCGGACTTACACCGGAGGAGCGGAGGGTGAATCAGGATCAGTTTATCTTTGACGAAAAACCGGTCATCGTGGCCACCAACGCTTTCGGCATGGGCATAGACAAATCCAACGTGCGCTATGTCCTTCACTATAACATGCCCCAGAGCATGGAAAACTACTATCAGGAGGCAGGCCGCGCCGGGAGGGACGGCGGCCGCGCGGAGTGTATTTTGTTCTATTCGCCCCAGGACGTGAGGGTCAATCAGTTTTTGATGGAGGAAAAGACGTTCCGGGAGGATATGACAGAGGAAGAAAAAGAGGCCGTAAAAGAAAGGGACGCGTTCAGGCTGAAGAAAATGACCTTTTACTGCACCACCAAAGACTGTCTTCGGGGATATATACTGAATTATTTCGGGGAAAAGGCCAGACGGCGCTGCGAGAACTGCTCCAACTGCCTGGATGAATATGTGGAGGAAGACGTGACCCGGATCTGTCAGGATATCGTCGCCTGTATCCGGGAGGCCAGGAGAGGGTATGGAGCGGGCACCATTGCCGCCGCCCTCCACGGCAGCAAAAGCGAAAAGATACGGACTTACGGACTGGACCGGCTTGCAACTTACGGATGTCAGGAGGCGGTATCGGAACATCGGTTAAAAGAGATCATAGGGGAACTGACGGCAAGAGAGATTTTAAGAAGCTCCGACGACAAATACGCGGTTTTGAGCTTACAGGAAGGGGCAAAAGAACTCCTGAACGGAACCGCTTCGGTGGTGATGAAATTTTCCAAAGCACCTGAAAAGACGTCCGGGCCTGTCAAAAAGCAGGCCCGGGCAGCGGAAGAACTGGATGCCAGAGGCTGGCAGCTCTTTCACAAACTCAAAGAACTGCGCCTTCGGATCGCAAGGCAGGATAAAGTGCCGCCCTATATTGTGTTTACCGACAAGACACTGATTGATATGTGTCTGAAAAAACCGAAAAACCGGACACAGATGCTGGAAGTGTCGGGGGTTGGGGAGGCAAAGTATCAGAAGTACGGGGAAACATTTTTGGAATGTCTGAAAAAAGAGGGTTGACAGAACGAAGTGTCCGGGATATTATATAGATAATCTATATATAGATAAACTATACAAATATCTGATTTTGACAGGAGGTATATGATGGCAGTTGACCGGACACTGGTATCCGGCAGCCTGGCGATGATGATTTTAAGGCTGCTGACAGAAAAGGACATGTATGGGTATGAGATGATCGACACCCTGCGGAAGCGCTCGGAGAATGTGTTTGAATTAAAGGCGGGCTCTCTTTATCCGCTTCTTCACAATCTGGAGGAAAAATATTTCGTCACTTCCTATGAGCAGGAAGCGGCGGGCAAGATGAGGAAATATTACCACATTACAAAAGACGGAAAGAAACATCTGGATAAGAAAAAGGAGGAGTGGCAGCAGTATTCAAAAGCCGTGGCCAGCGTCCTTGCATTGGAGGCGTGGGCATGAGGATGGAAGAATATCTGACGAAAGTAACCGAACAGATCCGCTGCCAGAAGGCAAGGGAGCTGGTCGTCGATGAACTCAAAGACCATATCCTGGAGCAGGCAGAGGCCTATGAAACGGAAGGAATGGAAGAAAGCGAGGCTTTGGAACAGGCCGTACGGCAGATGGGAGATCCGGTGGAGACCGGTGTATCTTTGGACCGGGTCCACAGGCCGAAAATGTCCTGGAGCATGCTCGGACTGACGGCGGTGATCAGCCTTTTAAGCCTTGCTGTCCATGCGGCGCTTATAGGAAGCGGAGAGGCTTCCCGGATGGGACTTTACTATTTCAGAAATGATGTTACATTCACCTTGCTTGGCTATGCGCTGATGCTTCTGGTTTATCGGATGGACTACAGTATTTTGTCCAGGTATGCCAGATGGATGGCGGCAGGGATGCTTTTACTTCTGGTGCTGGGCAGTCATTTTCTGGGCGTCGAGGTACACGGTATGGTGAGGTATATCCGGGTGGGGCTTTTTACAATGTCCATCTCCACGCTGATGTATCTGTATGTGCCCGTCTTTGGAGGAATTTTGTATCAGTACAGAGGAGAAGGATACAGGGCGCTGGGGAAAATATTTTTGTGGGCGGCGGCGCCGGTTCTTATGGCTTTTAAAATGCCGTCTTTAAATCTGGCGATTATTCTGTGCTGGACGTTTACGGGGATGTTTTGTATCGCCGTGTGGAAAGGATGGTATCAGATCCATAAAAAGAGGGATCTGGTCATCCTGGGAGTCGGAATCCTGGCGCTGCCCGCCCTGCTCTGGATGCTTTTGTCTACAGGCCAGTGGGCGCCTTATCAGATCGACCGGGTGAGGGCTTTTCTGTCAGGAAATCCCGATTATGATTACTACGGGCAGGTGAGCAGAGAATTTTTAAGCGGAAGCCGCCTGCTGGGTCAGGGAACAGGAAACGCGCTGCAGCTGTCGGAGCGACTTCCGGGTTATAACATGGACTACATCCTGGTAAGCCTGATCAGCCTCTACGGAGTGCTGGCGGGGGCGCTGGCGCTTCTGCTTCTGGCATTTCTGTTCATGAAGATCTTTAAGATCTCTGTCAGGCAGAAGAATCAGCTTGGCCTGGTTACAGGATGCGGCTGCGGGATTCTGTTTTTCATACAGCTTGTATTGTGCCTTGGGGTGACTTTCAGCCTCTGCCCGTCTACTTCGGTGACACTGCCCTTTTTCTCCTACGGAGGAAGCGCGACCGTCGTGTCCTATATGCTGCTGGGGCTGGTTTTAAGCATCTACCGGCACAAGGATATCCTGCCTGAAAAGCCGGCGAAAAAAGTGATGGAGATCGCCCCCTGATCTGAACATATTGAAGGTTGTCCCTGCATAAGATGTAAAAAACATCTTTAGAGGGATTACCTTGAAAGACTATATTGAGAAACGGGCGGTAAATATAGCCAATTATATTATAGACCATAACGCGACAGTGAGGCAGACTGCGGAGCGGTTCGGCGTCAGCAAGTCCACCGTGCATAAAGATGTGGCGGAGCGTCTGCTCTATATCAATCCCCATCTGGCGTCGGAGGCCAGGAAGGTACTGGACCTGAACAAATCCGAACGCCATATCCGCGGCGGACTGGCTACGCGGGAAAAATATCTGCATCAGCATCATGTATAGCGCAGGCAGGTCTCACACTTGGGCCTGCGTCTGCGCATTCCCGGGCTTTGGGTCTTGCCAAGAGATTCTTCATCCCTTATAATGTTTTCAGAAATTACGGAGGAGGAAAACTGCGTGGCAAGAGAGACGGTGATCGTATTGGACTTCGGCGGGCAGTATAACCAGCTGATCGCCAGAAGAGTCAGAGAGTGCAATGTGTACTGCGAGGTGTATCCGTATACATTGGCGCTTGATAAGATCAAAGAGATGAATCCCAAAGGGATTATATTTACAGGAGGCCCCAACAGCGTCTATGACGAGGCTTCCCCCCATTATCAGAAAGAGATATTTGAGGCAGGGATACCGATCCTGGGTATCTGCTATGGCTCCCAGCTGGTTGCCTACAGCCTGGGCGGGGAAGTGAAGACTGCCCCGGTCAGCGAATACGGGCATACAGAAGTGCAGGTGGACAAGACTTCCGTGCTGTTTCAGGATGTGGAGCCGACCACGGTGGTGTGGATGAGCCATACAGATTATATTGCCCGGGCGCCGGAAGGGTTTCGGGTGACGGCACATACGCAGGTCTGTCCGGTGGCGGCGATGGAATGCCCTGAGAAAAAAATATACGCGACCCAGTTCCATCCGGAAGTTATGCATACAAAAGAAGGACAGAAGATGCTGAAACATTTCGTCTATGACGTATGCGGCTGCAGCGGTGACTGGCAGATGGGCTCCTTCGTGGAAGAAACCATTCAGAGTATCCGTAAGAAAGTCGGCAGCGGCAAGGCGCTGTGTGCCCTGTCAGGCGGCGTGGATTCCTCTGTGGCAGCAGTTCTGCTCTCCAAGGCAATAGGAAAGCAGTTGACCTGCGTCTTTGTGGATCATGGGTTACTTCGTAAAAACGAGGGCGACGAGGTGGAAGCCGTATTCGGCCCGGACGGCCCTTATGAACTGAACTTTGTACGGGTCAACGCCAGGCAGAGATATTATGATAAATTAAAAGGGGTGACGGAGCCCGAGGCGAAGCGAAAGATCATAGGCGAAGAATTTATCCGCGTATTTGAGGAAGAGGCAAAGAAGATCGGAGCGGTGGATTTCCTCGTGCAGGGCACGATCTATCCGGACGTCATTGAGTCCGGCCTCGGCAAGTCCGCGGTCATCAAATCCCACCACAATGTGGGCGGACTTCCGGATGTGGTGGATTTTAAGGAGATCATCGAACCGCTGCGCATGTTGTTCAAAGACGAAGTGAGAAAAGCCGGTCTGGAGCTTGGCATTCCTGCACATCTGGTCTACCGTCAGCCGTTTCCGGGTCCGGGTCTGGGTATCCGTATCATTGGGGAAGTGACGGAAGAGAAGGTGAGAATTGTCCAGGAGGCGGACTATATTTACCGGGAAGAGATCGCGAAAGCCGGTCTGGATCAAGGGCTGGGACAGTACTTCGCGGGGCTTACGAATATGCGCTCTGTGGGCGTAATGGGGGATTTTCGGACCTATGACTATGCCGTGGCGCTGCGGGCTGTGAATACCAGCGACTTTATGACAGCAGAGTGTGCGCAGATTCCTTATGAAGTGCTGTTTAAGGTGACGAACAGGATTATCAATGAAGTGAAAGGTGTGAACCGGGTGCTGTATGATCTGACGTCGAAGCCGCCGGGGACGATTGAGTTCGAGTAACGGATAGAAATCTCGGAAGCCTTGATTTTACTGGGTTTCCGAGGTTTTTCTATCTCCAAAAGTTCCATCTGCGTTCCATTTTAAGCCCAAAAGAGGTAGAAATAGCAAGGGTTTGTGGGAAAAACAGTTAAAATT
>DKVI01000049.1 GCA_002491115.1 Lachnospiraceae bacterium UBA7182
TCAAAAAGTTGTAAAGTGGTGTTATAAATATACATGATTTATTACTGTATGTCAATATAATTTAATTATAATTTCAAAATTAATTATTTTATTCTATTTCACTGACACATGTCCTGTAATATGTATTGTTTGAGGCTTTACCGCCTCCACAAACAGCTCATACGTCCCCGCTTTTGATATTGTAAAAGTATGAGTCAGTTCCCCGTCCGTAGATGACACATAATTTCTTCCCCCTGTGTTGTTTACATATCCCGCACGAAATGAATCAGATGCCGATTCTCCTTCCAGAGAAAACTTGATCTTCCCATTCGCCGGAACTGTCACCTTTCCTAAAGATTCAGACCCGCTTATATCTTCGTCAACAAATGTAGCGCCTCTTGGCTGCACCTGTGTCCTGGCAGGCGTCATTTTAAAATCCCCTGCACTTTCTATCGTTTCCACCAGGATAGGACGCGGTTGCGGCTCTTCTTCATGCTTTTCCGATAAGAAATCATCTGCGACAACATCCTGCAATTTGCACACGCCCGATGAGGCAGCCAAAGTTGTAAGCGGACATGCCGTTATTAAAAATATCGTCAGCGCAGCCATTACTCGTTTACTTGTTCCTGTCTTTTTGTTTAACATATTTTCCAGTCTCCTTTCCAATTGGCTCTGTGTATGTCCGGTCAAAGATACAGCTTCCTGTAAAAGCGGCCTTCTTTGCATCTTTACAAGCGTTTCTGCATAAAGACAGTATTCCTGCTTTGTTCTTCCCTGCAAAACAAAATCATCACAGGCCATCTCGTTGACATCCGTATAATAACGGGCAAATTCCCCTGCAGACAAAGTAAACCAGTACAAAGAAACAAACCAGAAAATCATACTTCTGTAAAAAGCATCTTTCTTTTTACAATGGATCAGTTCATGACAGAGCATCAGATATATTTCTTCCTTGCTCAGGTCCATTTGCGGGAAAAATATCTCCTGTCGGAAACATCCGGCCACAAATGGTGAATCAATCACGTCACTTACCCATATGGTCACCGGCCTTTTTAAACCAAGCTCTTTTTCCACTTGCTCCCGCAGACACAACAGTTCCTTATCCTCACAAATCCGGGAACATGCTTTTAATTTTTTCAATATTTTTCTGTCTTTTCTATAATTCAGCAATCCTCCTATGAGAAATCCCATCTGCCATACAACCAACAGCAGAACAAAAAACCAGTGGTGTCCATAAGGAGTAATATAACTGATTGACCAGTTACGGATATGTTTTACCGTGTCCAGCCCGTCATTCCCGTCAAAAGGGCCGATATAGGCAAACACGCCTTTATAAAGCGCCACCATGGATAACAAAGGCAAAATAACCGACAAATATACGGCCAGCACTTTCAACACCCTGTCCATCTGCCCCGCTGACAGCTTACGTTCCAGATATCTCCTGACATGAAGAAGCAGACAGATTAAAATACTGCTTACAATACCGACAGTAATTATCCATAGAACGAAATCACTGGACTGCCACAATTCAATCCACAGACTCCCCAGTTTCAGCATCTCTTTCCAGTTCCTCCAAAAGTTCCTGTACTTTTTCCTGTTGTCTTTGCGTCAGCGTTTCTTTTCCACAAAAAGCCGCCACCAGTTTCTCAAAAGAAGTACTGCCCAGAGTCTTCATAAATTCCTGACGCACCAGCGCTTTTTCATATTCTCCGCGTCCCACAAGCGCGGTATAAAAATGATGTCTCCCTTCCTGACGGTTTTCTACATATCCTTTCTCGGATATGTGATACAAGACCGTGCTTTTCGTCCCGCGGGCCTGCGGAAAATGCCGGTAGATTTCCTCGCTGCTGATTCCCTGGGGATGTTCCCATATAAACTGCATAAATTCCAGCTCCATCGGCGACAGCTTCTTCTTCCCTCCCAGCATCTCTAATGGTTCCTCTGACGTTCTTGCCATAACATATCTCCCTTCCTCAGCAAAATCTGAAAGCTGTAAGCTTCCCGCTTTCTTCAAATTATACACAACCCGCTTTTTATTGTCAATATTTAATAAATATATTTCTATTATATAATTATTTTAGTAATCTATCTACCACATATACGGTATCATTTGCATCATATTCGTAAACTTTTCTCCATTTTTTGTCATTTTTCGCATTCTCAATCGTTTTTATTATGAATATATAGACAATCAAAGACCCCCGCAGCCGCCAGATGTCTGCCAGCAGCCGCCTGTCTCGTTATTCGCGGGAATAAAACATTAAAAGGAGCATACGATGGACTTTTTCCAGCATGCAATACAAGATGATGATAAATTAAAAACAGAACTTGTCGATTTCATAACCCTCTACGGAACCTCCGGGCTCAGAGAAGCCATGAGAGCGTACATAAGCTCATCCCAAGATTATATTTGTAAAACCAAAACATCCGTGTACAGAATAAATATTCATCATATTTATTACCTGAAAATCAGCGGCCACCAAATCATGATCCATACCGCCAATGACATATATCAAAAATACGGGGTCCTGCACAAGGAACTGGCATTTTTAGCGCCTTACGGATTTATCAAATGCTGCCAGAACTGTATCGTTGCTCTGAATAAAATAAAGGGAGTGGAAGATGATAGCATCATACTGATCAATGACGACAGGCTGCATGTCAGCCGAACCTGTATGGCCAAAGTTCTTACATCCTTCAACAGCTTATCTCCCAATCTTTTATTCTGAGAAAGCTTGAAACAGGAAGCGTTCCTATACTATGTAGATAAAACCGGATTGATCGCAGAACTTCTTCACAACCGGGGAGAAGTAAATCCCTTTACACGCCCCAGACGGTTCGGGAAATTCCTGAACATGAGTATGCTGAAATACTTCTTCTCCTATGGCTGCGACAGAAAACTTTTCGGCAAACTGGAACTTCTGGTAAACGGGGCATGCGTCGAGAAAAAGATCTGGGACACGGCTGTCCGCAAAGCCCAAAAAGAAAACTTTTACCATGGCATTCTCCTGGGCCTTTTAAGCCACCAGGAAGAATGGGACATTACATCAAACGCGGAATCTGGAAAAGGATACAGCGATATTCTGATCGAAATCACAGACAACAACATGGACACCATCCTGAAATACGGCATCGCCTGCCGCAGGAAAACCTGCATGGTGCGGATGGCGCCTCCGCGATCATTTAATTTACCAGTCCGGCGACGATATGGGAGAAGCCACCCTTTCAATTTTGCAACTGTGTTTTCTTTTCTTCTCCCCTGCCGCCTTATCGTACCCGATGCCCACCAGCAAAATCTCGCCTCCATACCCTTTTAATGCTTCCGGATATTTTTTCTGCCGTATTTGATCGATGGCTCCTTTTGCTGACTGATCCCATTTCAATTCAATCACCAGCGCAGGTACGGACGACGCCTTTTTAGGCAGATAGACAATATCCGCATAACCGTCTCCGGCAGGAAGTTCTTCAAATTTCAGATAATAATCTTTATAACTAAAGTAAGCCAGCTTAATCACACTGCGCAAAGCCTGTTCATTGTTATAAAAAAGAGCAGCGGTTTCTTCTGCATGAATCTTCTCGATCTGGGCGGCCACAGCTTCTTCTCTTAGATGAACCGTATCATAGATAAGCTGGACGCTTTCCCTGACACGGCGGATGGTTTCGTCTTTTTTCACGCCGCGCACAGCCCGGGCAAATTCCAACTGTATTTCTTCGTTTGGAATACGCACAATCCGGTCGTCTTCATCGTAAGCAAGATACCCCAGATGAATCAGAAGGGTCAGTACATCATCCTGATCCCGAAAAGTCACCAGATCATTGAATTTTCCAAAACGTCTCGGCCTGCTGACACAAGTCAGCCTTCGCGGCGTATCAATCGTTTCATTGACCAGGCTGATCAGCCCACTTTTATCAACATATATGTCATTACGGATTCCGGCAAATCCGCTGTTCCCCGGATTCAGATACATTCCCATCCTGCTTTTCCCCTTTTTTCAATGTAATTTTATTATAGGCCGAACCTTCCCCTTTTACAACTTCAACTTCCCGCCCTCCTCTTTGGGGCACGGAAAGCGAATCATAAAAGCAACCCCTTCTCCGGGCCTGCTTTGGGCCGTGATGCTGCCGCCCATCTTTTCTGTGAGCTGCCGCACGATCGAAAGGCCAAGGCCGCTGCCTTTTTCGGAACGGCCTTTATCACATTTATACAATCGCTCAAAGATCTGCGGCAGGTCTTCCTCTTTGATTCCGATTCCGTTATCCTGTATCCGGATCTTTATATCCCCGTCCTGCTGCGTGAAGGCGATTTCGATTCGGTCCGCGCGGCTGTGAGTGACGGCGTTTTGAATCAGATTATTTAAGATCCTTGTGTAAGCGTCCGAATCCAGCGCTGCCCGGACCGGCCCGTCGGGAATACTGGCCGCATACTCGATCTGTTGTTCCTCAAAGACCGGAATCCAGTCGATCAGAATATTTCTCGTAACCTCCGAAAGCTCCACCTCTTCGATCTGCATGGTAAATTCATCTGAGTTTAACTTAAACCAGTCAAACAGCACATCGATATATTCTTTCAGGTCGTACGCTTTTCGCCTGGCCGTTTCCACATAGTCCTGGCACTCTTTTTCCGTGACGATCCGCTTATGCGCCGCATCCAGATAACCGATCAGCGTTGTAAGAGGTGTCCTTACATCATGGGAAAGACTTGTCATAAGCCTTTTATTCATTTCCTCGGTCCGTCGGACTGCTAACAGCCGGTCTTCATAAGACCGGACCACATCGTTGATCTCATAGGCAAGGGGCGCCGTGATCTCATGCGGGCCGGCCAGTATGCGCCGGTTTCCGTTGCCGTTTCTTATGTCCGCCAGCGCTTCTGCCATCCCGGCCACCTGTTTTCTGGCGCGGCGTAAAGCGATGAAAGACGCCGCCGCGGACAGGCAGGCAATCAACATCGACACTGCCGTAATGACCTCCTGGTACATAACATTATACCTCCTTGTTAAAGCGGTATCCGATCCCTTTTATGGTCTGTATATATCTGGGATTTCCGGGCGTCTTTTCGATCTTTTTACGCAGGCGGCTGATGATCGCCATAATATTGCTGTCGTCATAGACGTACGGTTCTCCCCATACTTCCTCATAGATCTTTTGTTTGGTCAGGATCTTCCCCTGATTCACGGCACAGTAAACCAGCAGGTCAAATTCTTTCCTGGGAAGCTCGAAGGTTCCGCCCTCCACTGTGACCGTCCGGGCATCCGCATCGATTTGGAGCCCGTCAAAATGAAGGATCTGCGGACGCCCCTCTTTTTGCCCATACCATGTATAGCGCCGAATCAGCGAATGGATGCGCGCGGTCAGTTCCGCCATGTCAAAAGGCTTGGTCAGATAATCATCCGCACCGTTTCTCAGTCCCCGTACTTTGGAAGCGCTGTCGTCCCTGCAGGTAAACATAAGCACCGGCATACTGTATGCTTCCCTTAACTTTTCCAGTATTTCAAATCCGTCCGCTCCCGGCATCATCACATCCAGTATGACAAGCTGATATTCATTTTCCTGAAGCTTCCTAAGCCCCTCTTTGCCGCAGCGGCAGCAGTCCGCCACAATCCCCTCGTCCAGGACGCTCTGTCTGATCAACTCGCCTAATTCCTTATCGTCGTCAATAATCAGAATCCTGTTCATGACACCTGTCCTTTCGTCTGTCCGGATCTATCTTTTTTGCCTGGCAGTGTGCCGGGAGCCTGCCTTGCCTTTTGCTTTCTTCTCCCGGTGTGTATCCCGGGGCGCTTTGGCGATGACGGTCAGAAGCGCCGCCGCCCCTGTCATAATCCCCAAAGACAGGATCGCCAAAGGAACGCTTCCTTTGCCCGACGTACCCGCATAGCTGCCGGTATCAAATCCGATCAGCGTCAGCACGGCCGAGAAAGGATAAATATTTCTAAGAAGCCCCTGCTTAAAAAACATACAGCAGTATCCCAGGATAAAGGACACCACCGCACCTCCCATAAATCCTCCCGGCTTCCTGCTGCATACTGCCAGCACCGGAAGGATTACAATATAAACGCCCAACGCGATCCCCACCATCTGCCAGAGCCCTTTTAACAGGACGAAAAAATCCAGCTCCGGAAGTCCCGCACAGACACCCACAATCACTGTGGCGACAAAACAGTACACTCCGAAGAAAGCGGCCAGAAGACCGATGGTCAAAAATTTGCCCGTCAGAAATCTTCTGAACGACAAAGGAACTGTCAGCACGTTTTTCAGCGTATTATCCGTATACTCTCTGTTGATCAGATACCCGCCGATCAGCGTCAGGATCACAGGCATAAAGACCGTCGCGTTGCCCCAGACGGTGCTTTCCAGCAAAGCCGCCATATTAAAATGCGGGTTTTTCGCCTCTTCAATCATGATCGACTGGGAAAAAAGCTGCAGAAGCGGTGAACAGAACATCCCGATCACACCGATCAGAAGGATATGGTATCTTTTCATTTTTAGAAATTCTGTTTTTATCATAGCCGTCATATCATCATCCCCCTATACACTCTGCCTTAGATAGATCACCGTCATAAGCGCCACGCACAAAAGTGCCTCTGTAAGCAGTATAGCAAATATGACCGGTGTTGGCACGAAATACGGACTCAATTTTTTATAAAATTCCAGCAGGATTCCTCCCGCCCCTTCCATAGAATGGTACTGATACAGCCATCTGGTGATCATGGGAAAGGGCAGAAATGTGGCAGGATTAGGACCTAACGGAACCATGATAAACGTATCACTGACACGCATCAGATAGCCAAGTACGGTATAGGCAAACGCTATGAGCACCGAGATAATATACGACCGGTTGCACCAGACCACCAGGCAGATACAGGGCATCGCGGCGGCCCAGATCAGAACGGCCGCGCCGGCGGTCAGAAAAAGCTGGCTGATCCACCCTTCTGTCGGTGTCCCCAGCAGGACAGCCAGAAACATCGCGATTCCGTATCCGGCCAGCTCATAAGCCACGTCAAACGCCAGGATTACCGAAAGTTTGGCAATCGCCAGCCGCCCTTTGGATACAGGAACACACATCAGATTTTTCAATGTATCATAATCATGTTCTTCAAAAAACAGATTCGCCGCTATGATTACCGACAGCGGAGTTAATAGCAGCATCCCATTGTCTTCCCGCACCACACTCATCAGATTGTCCAGACTCTTGTCCTTTAAGATCACGCAGTAAAGGACGGGTATGATAAAACAGGTCAGAAACGCGTATTGAAACAGTCTTTTTCTCTTTAGTTTCCAAAATTCGCAGGTGATCAGTTTAAGCAATTCCTTCACCCCCTGTCACCCGTTTGAAATAATCTTCCAGACTTTCCTCACAGATACAGGCTTCCGACACTTCCAGTCCGTTTTTCACAAAAGCGGAGACAATTCTGCCCACCGGCAGGTCCGGATCGTGAATCTGCAGGCGGCGATCGTCCTGCACGGTATACCTGGGACCATTAAAACCGACCTCCAGGATTCTGGCAGCCTGTGCCGTATCCGAAACTGTGAAGCGAATATGCCTGCTGCTCTTTTTTTCCAGCTCCGCAAGACTTTCTTCTTCTAACAGGGCGCCGTGATCAATAATTCCGATATCGTCCGCCAGAAGCGCGATCTCGGACAGAATATGGCTGGAAATCAGGATTGTCTTTCCTCTCTCCTCACACAGGCTCCGGATAAACGCGCGCACTTCCGCGATTCCGATGGGGTCCAGTCCGTTGATGGGTTCATCCAGAATCAGAAGTTCCGGATCATGCATGACGGCAAGGGCGATGGCCAGGCGTTGTTTCATGCCAAGAGAATACTGGGAAAACAGTTTTTTGTCTCTGTACGGAAGTCCCACCAGGTCAAGGGCATCCTTGATCGCGTGGCGGCCGGGAACACCCCGCAGCGTGGCAAAGATACGCAGATTTTCCGTACCCGTCAGATTCGGGTAGAAACCCGGCGCTTCAATCAGGCTGCCGATCCGGGGCAGCAGATTTTTCTCGTTCCCGTGAAGCGGCTTTCCAAAGATGCGGATCTCCCCGGCCGTCGGGTCCGTCAGGCCCAGAAGCATCTTCATAGTCGTGGTCTTTCCGGCCCCGTTTCGCCCCAGCAGGCCATAGATCCTTCCCCTTTTTACATGAATACTCAGGTCGGCGACGCTTTTCGCCGCGCCGTATTGTTTGGTAAGGTTTTTGGTTTCGATGATATACTTACTCATATACAAGCCCCCTTGTTTTGTAAGTATTTTATCATATCTGCCTTGCATTAACCTTGCCGGAACCTTGCATTAACCTTGCAATCAGTTTCCCCCTACAACTCATTAATCGTATCCGTAATCGCCATATTCCGGATGCGTTTTGACGGGGTATACACCGCCAGCACACATGCGGTGAAGACGATCAGCAGTATCACTCCTATGGAATTCACAGGCACCTTCCACTTCCCGCCGAAATGCGTTAAGATTATTTTCTGGTAGATCAGATAGTGGAGGAAAAGCCCCACGATATGCCCGACGATGCTGCCGCAGACGGCATAGGTGACTGCCTCGGCGGCGATCATCTTCGTGACCTGGCGGCTCTCCATACCGACGGCGCGCATGGCTCCGTACTGTTTGATCCTGGCGGATACGCTCATAGAGACACTGTTCATAATATTTAACAGAGTAATCAGAGAAATGATCGCCAGAAATCCATAAACTGCCACCCGGATAACCCAGTAAGAATCGTAGGTCATCTTGTAATCTTCCCTTCGGTCTGTGAACGTATCCTCACCTGCCAGCGCCCGGATTGCCTCTACGGTAGTTTCCGGCGCTTTCTTTTCAAGCACAGTATTCACCATGACATAGTCCTGTATGCCCGTCAGACGCGTAAAAGTCTCTTCGGAACAGACTACGGTCGGTACACCCTCGCCGCTGACGCCGCCGATTCCAAAGGACAATACACACGCGATCTCAAGCTCCTGTCCGTCAAATATAATCTTGTCCCCCACATCCAGGCGGCTGTCCTGGCTGAAAATAGTCAGCGCATAGTTTGAATCCCCGTATACTTTCGATAAATCCCCGCTTATGACCTGGTCTTTAGAAGACTGCATCATATATTCTTCATACGATGACAGGTCCACTCTGCCCTCCCGCCCGTTAATGGTGGCGGAGGCTGCCGGAAGCATCATGGTTCCAAAGGAACACTCTACTCCCTCAAGCCCGGATATTTCCTCTGGCAGGCTCCTGTCCAGGGAATTGGTATTGTACTGGCTTTCGATGGCGATATCCGGCGCGAAATTATTTAAAGACGGAAGAAGGCTTCGCACCAGATCCAGGCAGGCAGAAAAGATTAAAAACAACATAATCGTAAGCGCAAAGGACCCCGTCATAAGGAACAGATTCTTTTTGGCGGACACTGCATGATGAATCCCCAGCGCCGTCTCAACTTTAAAAAACCGGAGATTGGCTCCATGCCTGATCTTTTTCTTTGTTTCTGACACGCCGGATACTGCCGAGACAGGCGAGACTTTCGCGGCCTGTCTGGCCGGCGCATGAGCCGCAATAAATACTGTCACAATCCCCACCGCAACACCGAACACAATACCGGTTATGCTCACGCCAAAAAGCGGCATATCCCCCCACTCGCCTTTTACAAGCAGCTTCAATATGGCGCACAGAATCCAGTTCACTACTACGCCCAGAATACATCCTGCCGGAATCGCGCTTTTGCACCAGTTGAGCGCTTCCAGCCTTACAATATTCATGATTTGCTCTTTACTTGCGCCGATACAGCGCAGCATCCCGAAAAATCTCGTTCTCTGCGCCACGTTGCTGTTGATACAGCTTGAAATCATCATCACCCCGGCAGCCAGGATCAGGAAAAATGAAAACGCCGCCAACGGGTAAACATTCTTGATCGTCTCGTTGCTGCTTGCCCCCGAAAACCCCATTAATTTTTTGTTTTCCTCCACCTTCTCATCAGGGATTCCATACTGCTCTTTCAGGCTCGCAACTGCTTTTTTCAGATTGACGCCGTCCTTAAACCGGATATAATACCCGCCTTCGTCGCTTCCGCCATTTTGGTCTTTGATTTCCTGAAACGCTTCCCGGTTCATATACACACTGCTTCCGTCGATCGTCTTTTCAAATTCCGAATTGTTCTCGCAGAATCCGGATACCGTATACTCCTGGTCGCCCGCCGGCGTGTGAAGCGTAACCACACTGCCGATCTCCACGCCTATGGAACTTTTAGCCCACGCACCGAGCATCACTTCACTGTCTTTCTCCGGGTAGGATCCCTCTGTTAAAAACGCGCGGATATCATAAAGGTACGCTTTTTCAACACCACACAGAACCGCTGTTTTGCCGTTAAGCGAATAGTCTTTGTCCGCGTCCGGATTGATCTCATCACACCAGGCCGCGGCAGCCACATCGGGATATTCGCCGGCGGACTCCGCTTCGTCATCCGGCATATTTTTCAATATAATATGATAGTTTCCGCTGCGGCGGATCGACTCCGTTTTATCCGCCCTGATCCACATATCCGCTATGGAAAAAAGCGCAGTCACAAGAAACACTGCCAGTACAATGCAGATGCGCGTCATTCGGCTCTGCCGCCTGTGTACACGCGCGGACACAGGAACGAGACTCAGATAGTTTTTCATTTTCAGCACCTCATTTTCGTATTTTTTACACATAAAAGATACCATCCCAACCTTACAGCAATATAACTGTAAAACTACATTTTTGTAAGAAAACACAAAAAAAGCAGGCCCGTCCTCTAAGAACCGAAAGCCTGCTTCTGTCAGTTTTTTACTTAGCTTCTTGCAAGGGTAAAGCGGTCTACCAGCTGCTTTAAACCGGTCGCTTCAGCAGAAAGCTCTTCGCTGGCGGCTGCGCTCTCCTGGGCGGTCGCGCTGTTGGACTGCACCACGGACGAGATCTGCTCAATCCCTTCTGCAATCTGGGTAATAGCAGTGGTCTGATCCTCCACGGCCTCCACCACAATATCCATCTTCGCAGTTACATTGCCCGCATGAACACCGGTCTGCTCCAGGGACTCGGTGACTTTATGTACGGTCTCGCTGCCTTCCGTAACAGCGGTGATGGAACTCTCGATCAGTTCCTTCGTCGCCTTGGCAGCCTCATCCGACTTGGAGGCAAGATTGCGCACCTCGTCGGCGACAACCGCAAAGCCTTTTCCGGAAACACCTGCCCGGGCAGCTTCCACCGCGGCATTCAGAGCCAGAATGTTGGTCTGGAAAGCAATATTTTCGATCACGCCGATGATCCTGGATATTTCCGCGGAAGAGGCGGATATCTTCTCCATCGCCGTATTCAGCTCTTTGACATACTCCATACTGATGCCTAACTGCGCGCCCGCTTTGCCCACGAACTGCCCCGCTTCTTCGGCGGCAGCGGCCGTCTTCTTGGCGCTCTCGGAGATATCCGTGATCGTAGCCGCCAGTTCTTCCACGGAGCTGGCCTGCTCAATGGAACCCTGGCTTAAACTCTGGGCTCCCACGGAAACCTGCCCGCTGGCAGAGGATACCTGGTTGGCGGAAATATCGATCTGACGTATGGTATTGCTCAGTTCTATCTTAAGATTGCGCATGGATAACAGAATACTCTGGAATCCGCCCACATAGTCCTCCCGGTGGGAAGACTGAATATCAAAGTTCTTATTGGCCATCTCGTTTAACAGATAACCGATATCGTGAATGATCGTATTAAGCCCTTTCACCATATCCGCGGTAGAACGGGCCAGCTCCGCCGTCTCATCCTGACCTTTGACCTGGGGAACCGGCGACTCCAGATCTCTTTCCACCAGAAGCTTCATCCGCTCGGCGCAGGCGCGCATAGGCACGCTGATATTGCTGGACAGTTTTAAAGCCACTACAATGGACGCCAAAATAGAGATCAGGATCACAGTCAGATTAATTAATACTTTCCCAATCTGC
>DKVI01000063.1:0-9431 GCA_002491115.1 Lachnospiraceae bacterium UBA7182
GGGAATCTCCCATGAAATAGAGCATATCTTTATATTTTTAAGCAGCACCAAAGATGGTACTTTGGCGCATAACAGTTTATAAGTTTAACCTGGAATTTTATTGTCAATTCTTTTATGGTCAATTTTCTAAACTATGGAAAAATATTGACAGGCTTTTCCTTTTGGATGTATTATGTAAACCAATGAGGGAGATTCATTCTTGGAAATCCATATCAATATAAAGGAGACCATTAATATGAATAACACATTTACCATAACAAGAACAACTGAATCCGGCGAAATACAGATTGTGCTGACACCAGACGAATTGATTGCAGCATACCACCTGCAGCAACGCATCATTTATACAACGGACGCAGCCATTTGGATTGACAGTTTTTTAAGTACCAATAACATAGAGCCGACGCGTATGCTGCCGGAAGAATTTACAGACTGGAAATCGCTGACGGCCCCCATTCTTGCTGACCAATTTTTAGCAAAAGCACAGAACAGCAACCAGACTTCTAACTGCATATGGATGGATATTATAAGTGAAACCATGACTGGCTATTTAAAAGATGTCTGGAGCCACAAAATTCTGGAACTTGGCAGATATGGAACGCTGGATTATATCTCTTTTGCAAAATATACAAAAGAAAACATGATTCTGACACAGGAAGACTTTATAGACCGTGAAGGCTTTGTTTTCGACCTTCTTAAACATATAAATCTCTGGGAGCTTATGGATTTTTTGTCCGAAACAGCATGGGCGTAATTAAGAGCTTAAATCTGTGCCCTGCCGGGCACCGGGCAGCACATAGGAGGTGGAAAGAATGCGAGTACATCAATATAGTGTTGCCCTGGATGAGGGCGGAAAAAGTATCCTGGTTAAAGATTTCGCGAGAAACTACGCAGGGCTTGACAGGCTAAACAATCCTGGAAAAGTCGCAAAGCTGATGAGGGATATGTTTCAATTACATTTACGGGCCGAAGAATATCTATATTTAATCTGCATGAATATTAAGGGCAGGCCAATCGGTTTTTTTGAGACTTTCCACGGAACGTGTGACACGGCCATCGCTAACCCAAGAGAGATTTTAGTGCGGGCTTTGCTGTGTGGCGCTGCCAGTATCTTAATTGTACACAACCATCCAAGCGGCAGCCCAGAGCCATCACAGTCTGACGACGTGGTAACAGAACGGGTACAAAATGCTGCAAACCTTGTTGGGATCACTTTTTTCGATCACATTATTATTGGCGGAAATGCTTATTACAGCTACCAACAGGAAGAAAAATTATCGACAAAAAACCCCGAAAAATGACATGTGAAGCCGGATGGGATTTTCTGTCCGCTTTTTCATGCCCAAAATCGCAAATGCAAAGGAGAAACAGATGACCCAAATGACTTTTAAGGAATTTGTTGAAACAGTTAAAACAGAAATGCAGAAGATCTATTCAGGACGCGAGGTAAGCAGCATTTCCGTATTAAAAAATAACGGCAACCAGTATACTGGCATAATTATCAAATCTGGCGAATCCAATGTTGTGCCGACCATTTACCTGGATGATTTTTACAAAGAATACCAGGAAGGATTTCCCATAGAAGATATTCTTTCCGTCATACAGGAACTCCATCAGGAACATAAAATCCAAAGGAATCTTGATACCAACAGTATACGGGACTTTAATCTGATAAAGAATTTTATCTGCTACCGGCTTATTAATGCAGGCCGTAACTGTGAACTTTTGCAAACACTGCCGCACCGTATGTACTGTGATCTTGCAATTGTGTATTACATTCCAATGTCAATGAAGCGGAAAAACGACAGCATGATAACCATTCATAGCGATCTTATGAATTTCTGGCAAGTAAACGAGGAGACATTATATAAGTGTGCCAGAGTGAACACGCCAAAATTATTTGCAGCACACATTAATGCATTTTCTGATATATTGGATGGCCCGACAGACAGGGAAACACACCCGGATATGCCTGCATTTGTAGCCAGAAATAGCAGCGAAACAGGCGGTGCAGCCGTGCTACTGTACAATAATGTGATGGAATCATTTGCCAACAAATACGGGAGCTTTTATATCCTTCCAGCATTCACGAAGTTATCTTTTTACCTGGTTCGATCGCTCCTGACAGGGCAATTCTGAACGATATGGTAAGGGAAGTAAACAGCAATGTTGTGGCACCCAAAGAGCAGCTGGCTGACAACGCATACTATTACAATGCAAACACAGGCTGTATGGAAATATGCAACAGATAAAAAGAATGGGCTACCCGCTCCATGGAGCGGGTAGCCTTTTCCTTCTGGTGCCAGGACAAACAAAATACAAAGCCCGGCACCAGAAAGGTAATTTCTGGGCACGCCCCGGGCAGATCACAGAGGCAGACAATGGCAGTATGGCAAAATTAGGACTTTAAAGGTACAATAAAAGTACCCGCGGGTAAGATCACAGGCAAAAAAGACTACGGTGTAGTCATTGACTACAACATGACTACTTCGCCGTAGCAGCCTCAAGCAAGCCGTTTATGCTGGTTTCAAGTGTGTGACTACGCTGACTACAGTAAAAACGAAAACTTTTATTATATTTTTTATTTTACTTCTTAAATATTTTACTTATACTTTTAAAATTTAACGTAGTCAACGTAGTCAAATATGTTACAGCAGGCTATTTATACTGGTTTGCGACGACTACACCAACAAAGATTTACCGTAGTCATATTGTAGTCATTGTAGTCATACCCTTTCCCCTTCTGTGATCGTAACCTTTGGCTCTGCCTCCGTTTTTTGCCTACAAGATGCCCCCCTGCCATCTTCTTCCCCTTCTGTGACCGTAACCTCTGGCTCCGCCTCTGTTTCTTGCCTGCGGTTCCCTTTCCTGCCTCCACCATCTGTGTGATCGGGACAGGGTAAAGCCTTTGGCTTGCCGAAGGTAAAAAAAGAAGATCCGACGATGTCGCGGGTCGCCGGATCTTCTTAACTTATGCAATTTGGTACTATTAAAATATCACATTTCGGATTATTTATCAAGCTGTTTTTCTTGTTTTTCTGTGATCGGAGCCGCAGGCAAATTAGCACCCTCCGGGTGCCGGGGCAGACAAAAAAATATACGCCCCGGCACCAGTCAGGGCAGGAAAGGCAGGCAGAAGTGACAGAAAGAGAAATAAAATTGGACAGGCTGCAAAAAATGGCGGAATCTGAAACTGATCCTGAGAAAAAAGCCACATTACGGTGGGCGATTTTCCGAATCGAATCCGGCACCAGTGAAGTTGAAATCGAAACGGAAAAGGCTGCGCAGGAGGCGTTCCTCGGCGCGGTGCTGGCAACATTTACGAATTTGAACATGTCGGAAACAGACCGCAACGACGTCGTAAATACGCTTTATTGGGACACGTTGCGGAATCCAAACTACGACCCCGCAACTTTGCGCAGCATCTACATGGAGTGGCAAAACAGATAACCAAAATGATCTGCACCTAACGGCGCAGATCATTTTTCTTTCTTCAGATTTTTTCTTCGATTCCATCACACGTCGGGGGGATGGAATCCCCCCGCGCGACGGATATTAAAATTCTTGTCCCCATCCGCTGTGACCGGAACCTGCGTCCATGTCCGTAGCAGCAGCCAGCACACGCGCGGCAGCTCCGGCATTTGACGTATATGCTTTATGAGTACGTTGCCGGGCATCTGTCCGCCTCGCGTCCAATTTGGCAGCCTGCCTCGCCTGTGCAGCCTTGTAATGATCTAAGACCGTGCTGCCATCCGAATATGGAACCGACGCCATGTACGCGTCCCGCGCGGCATCTGGCGTGGCTGTGGCCTGCTCATAGGCTTTCTGCGCCGCCATAAGGGATTTAAGCGCTGCATCTGCATCATCGCGCCACGCATTCCGCTCTGCGTCCTGTGCGGCCTCTGCACGCTTTATGGTAGCCTCACGGGCAGCCAGATCATGTTCCCTTGCCGCCTGATCGGCGCGTGCGTCCCGCATGGCTTTCTGCATGTCTTCCAGTTCTTTTTTCTTCTCTTCTGCCTGCGCTTCCAACTCCACAACCTGTGCAATTATTTCGTCCAGGGCTTCCATTTCGGCCACAAAGGCTTCCGGGGACACGCCGTCACCATCGGCCGCGTCTCGTTTCCCGTCCCTGATCGGCTTATAAATTTCCAGATCACCGTGCTGGGCATAATAATCCGGATTATCTTTACAATATTCTTTATACACGTCACGCGTGATCTGATCCAATATGTCCCGCTCCGCAGCCTGCCACGCCTGCAGACCGCCAGCGCCGCCGTAACCCTGCTGTTCCAGCGCCTTGGACATGCTCACTTGTCGGGACAAACCGCGCTTATAACCATCCCCAAAGGGTATGTATTCCAAATGCATGTGCGGCGTGCCAAACTGCCAAACACCGTTACGGTAATACCCTTCGTCCGCGTGCCAGTCACATCTGACAATGTGCATGTGACTGTTGCGCTGACCAAATCCTGCTAAATAACGCTTGCAAATTTCTTTTACCATCGCTGGTGGCAATTCCTCTGGGCGAATTTCCTTCCCAGACTGATCTGTAATCACCCGTTTATTGGCATCCCGCTTTTTCTGGACTACGTTCCCCGCGGATACTATAAATTCATACGATAGTTTTTTACCACGTTTTACACGCTTGTCCTCTACGGGCTTGATTGTGCCGTCCGTCCGCTTAACTTTTTTCGTCGCCGGATTCCCGCGTGTGTCCTCTTCCACGCTGCGCATGTAGTCATCTACGTCCATCCTGCGGTCTGCTCTTTTCTGGCTCGCGTTGTATGCCTCCAGCGGCCCGGAAAACAGACCAATATACGCGCCGCGCAGATCGCCTTTGATCAACACCTCATGATCGCCCCCAACCAGTATATGCGGTCGCTTTTCGTTTTCCTTTTTCACGATTTCCGGGTCGCGCTGGTTATGTCCGTGCGCCACCATCTGGTTGTTATGCAATCGCGTTGTTGTGCGCATCTTCGCCGCCTCCTTTCTTCGCTTCGCGCATTGGCCTAAAAATATTATCATTGCCAATATTATTAGCTCCACTAATAGTAGTGGCAAGTACCTTGCCACTACTGTGGACCAGCGGGGTGCTGCGCCCCCTCTGGACTCCCCTGCTTTTTTTGCTGCGCCTGTTGCCACATCATATACGCGTCGTACAGCGTCAAACCAGCCTGTCCAGACGGCCGAATCTGCATATAATCCTGCATACTATGCAACCGGTTATTCGCCTCCGCGTAGCGTTTATACAGATTGTCATAACGCGCCATCAGGTCGTCGTATTTTTTGCCCTTTTCGATCAGCTCTTTCGCTTCCACGGCCTGCCGTTTTTTATCTTCTTCCCGCTTGCGTTTCCTCTGTTCTTTCTGCAGTGCATTCAACTCCGCTTTTTTTGTCGCAATCCGTTCATCTAATGTCATGTTTCTTTAACCTCCTTTATAGTTTGCGGGATTTACCCGGCAGACTTCTACCCCAATAGTGTCCCACCTACAGCTAAGAGGGCTTAAACCACTAGCGTGCCTTAAGCCCGTCGGAACCAGTATATGTATTGGCCCCGGACGGATCTGTAAAGCGCTGCCCGGGCGCAAGCGCCCAGCGTACTGTCGCTTTACAGTCCTGTATGCCATAAACCATATAAACATATTCTGCACCGTGTCCAAGTCCGCGTCCACGTTTCAAAGGCGACGACAGCGAATAGCCACCAGGCAACCCGATGACCATTCCCGTATGTTTACACCTTCCGAATGCCCCGATATGTGTTCTTACGGGGGAAAGAACATAACTTAACCATATCCGACCCTTTATAATACGGGTTCATCCATGCGGTCAGGTCGTATTCCAGTATCAGCGGCTCCGGAATACCCATATTGGCAGACGTTGCTCTAATGGCATATGGAGTAGGTTCCCAATCCAGCCGCGCGTCCAATGCCTGCCGGACTCCCTCCTGAAAAGTGTTTTTGTTTACCGGCTTTGCAGCAGGCGCGTTTTTCTTCATCCACGCTTTATATAAATCATATAAAAATTCCCACGGCACCAGCGTCCATACAAGATCGCTCAGAATTTCGCCCAGAAACATCTTTACAGGATCATTTTGCAATTCAAAATCATCCAAAATTGTACGGCAGCGCGCAGGCTCCAAAAAAGCATAATAATTTGTGTTTAGAACTTTATAAAGAATATATTCCAATACGTCCTGCCTGTGAAGGTAATCCGATTTTATGTAAGTCCGCTCCTGCCCCTTAAAAGTTTTGTCAAACGGGATAATAAGCAACCTACGGGAAAGCGAGCTTGTCTTGTCCGAAAATCGCGGCATCGAATTAAAACACTGAACCACAAGACCATTAAATCGAATCGTAACAGGATTCTTAAATTTTATGTTTATCTGCACGGGATCGCCCGTTACGATGGCTTTCAAGGCCGCAGGGTCCCTGTTGTATTCGCTCACCGTGTTCTCGTCTGTGACAACAGCGCTAACACTAAGTAATTCCGCCAGTCGGAAATTATCCTCAAAAGCGGATACAGTAATCGACGCTGTAGAGCCAGAGATCTGGCGCAACAATTCGCAAAGCGTCCCCTTTCCGTTCATTCCTTTACTGGAATACATACAAACCATTTTGTCCCAACGCACATGCGGGCGGATCACAGCGCCTACGACCTGCCAGAGAAGCTCTACAATCTCAGGGTCATCAGACAACGACTGCATCCAGCTTTCCACATCCCAAGTCGTGCCGTCTGGATTCTGGATCACGGGCGAGGCCGCTCCCAAAACATAATTAACTCTGCTTTTTGAAGTAAATACATAGTCCGGGGAAAACGGCAGCAACTTTTTGGTTTTATAATTAAAAATCCCGTTGTTTACGGCAATCAGATCCGGGTTCTGCGTAAGTTCTGCTATTTCTGCATATGTCCACAATTTTGCAGTAACTTCTCTCTGTGCCTTTGTATCATAATCCGGCTCATACGCGTCTATAAGTCGTTCCAGCCTTATCCCGTCTGTGGCATCCACATATATGCCTGCATCTGCACCCATAGTCTGGTAAATGGCCAGATAGCCGCGATCCTGCCCCTGGACAATACGCCGTACCATATGCCGGGTATTTATTATAAGCGCCATGCTCACTGCAGGCAGAGACCGCGGTTTTTTCCATTTTTCGTCACCGCCACATACCGCATTATGCATGTCAATGCACAGATAAATATTTCTAAGAACCTCAGCCGTCACATAACACGGTTTTGCATCTGCATCCATTTTTTCAAGCGCCTCTAAAGTGGCCGTTTTTATCGTTTCTCCAAATTGCATATTATCCTCCTTAATTTCTTTTTGTACAAAAATACCGTACAGGCTATGCGCCACATGTAGTGTGAATATAAGGGGGGATTTTTGTCAGGCTCCTTTGTTTTTTTCCGCCATTTTTCCGCCACTTTTTGCAATAATTTACAGTAACTTGTGGTAACTTTATGGCACTAACCTATAGTAACTAAATCCCCTGTTTACACTATTTTTTGGCTTATTTATGCTGTTTTAGAATCTACACTTTGGAAATTCTTAAGAAATCTTCAAGAAAACTTCAATTATGTTGTAAATAAAGACTTTTTATATCTTCCGTTACTTCTTCCGGCTCCGGCAGGCAGGGGAGGCGGTATAACAAGACGGGGCTGGCAAATAATTTTGCCGTAAAAAATGCTGTTGAATTTTGCAGCAAGTTGGGATATACTATGGTTTAGAAAGGAGTTGAGCAATATGCCAAACATCAAACCTGTTTCTGATCTGCGAAATTACAGCGAGGTACTGCACGATGTAGCAGTCGGAGCCCCTGTCTTTCTGACAAAAAACGGGCAGGGACGATATGCGATTCTGGATATACAGGATTATGAAAAGACACAGGCGACCCTCCAGCTAATGAAAGAACTTGCAAAAGGCCGGAAATCCGGCGATGAGAAAGGCTGGCTGACATTGGAGGCTGTGGAGGCGGAGCTCGGGATCATGAATGAATAACCTGCATTTATCCCAGGAGGCACAGAACGATCTGGCCGAAATCAAGGCTTAGTGTCCTGTTCGGGGACATTCCAGCAGAAGAAACTGACGGATAACCAGACCATTTCCCGATATCGGGGAGATGATAATATGACTATTTCACAACCGCTTGCTTAAAATGCAGGCGGTTTTTTGACGGGTTATGTTGCGCTCCCGGTAGCAGATCTGGCTGCCCGGGACAGCGCACTTTTTGCCCATATCAACTTATGTCTTCTGTTACTTCTTCCGGCTCCAGCAGGTCTGCGGGAAGCTCTTCGGGAGATAGATGCATACGCGCTTCCCATGTAAGACCTGCTTCCTCAACTGTCTTTTCTGTGTACCTGTGCCGTATGCGTAATGTGTTGAAAATTACCAGATCTATCTCGTTCTCACTGAAGCCCAGCCCCGTCATTGTAAGGGCCAGCGCTCCTTTTATTTTTGTTTCTGTCCACTGCATTTCACATCCTCCTTACATACTTTTTGCGTGTAAATCAATGTATATTATAACACAAACCTGCACTTTATAATACATACAGGAAGTGAGGCAAATAAAATGCTGAAAATTGAGAGGAAAGAATACCAAAACCGTACATTTCGCTTGCCTGTTTCTCTGATCGAAAGACTCGGAGCTGTAGCGCAGGCAAAAAATATATCTGTAAACAATCTCGTAGTTACGCTGTGCGAATACGCGCTGGACAACCTGGAACCTGACGACGACAGCGAATAACCGCCGGGCAGCCTGTCGGCTGTAAAATCCATAAGGAATATTGTAATGTTTAAAATCGAAAAGACAGAATACCAAAACAGAACATTCCGCTTACCAGTTCCCCTGATCGAACGGCTCGGGGCCGTGGCGCAGAAAAATAACGTATCTGTAAACAGACTGGTGATCCTGATGTGTGAATACGCACTCGAACACCTCGACGAAGATAAAAGCGAATAATTGCCGGACAGCCTGTCGGCTAAATCCATAGAGTTTGTGCGTTTCTGAAGCGGCTCCGAGAGATTGACGAAACGCTGGTATTTCAATATAATAGCAGCAACGGGAAATTCTTTCAGGGGGATATGCGGATGACATTGGAAAATAAATTGGGCATCACCGATTCGGCGGCGCTCGCCAGAACGGAGGAACGGATCAGCAAGACAAAGGCGCTGGAACTGTTTGAAAAAGGGCTGCTGGATCAATTTGAGGTTGGGACATTTCAGGGACTTGCACAAATCCACAAATATTTGTTTAGCGAAATATACGACTTTGCGGGACAAATCCGCACTGTGAATATCGCAAAGGGGAATTTCCGCTTCGCCCCTGTCCTTTATCTGCAGGCGGCGCTGGAGCGTATCGGACAAATGCCGCAATCTACTTTTGATGAAATCATTGAGAAGTATGTGGAGATGAATGTGGCGCACCCGTTCC
>DKVI01000063.1:9705-25821 GCA_002491115.1 Lachnospiraceae bacterium UBA7182
AGGTCATTGACTGGAGCCGGGTGGACAAAGAAGACTACCTGCTGGCGATGGAACGTAGCCCCGTCCGGGATCTGGAAATTAAAATGCTTCTGAAAGCGGCCCTGACCGACAAGATCGATGACCGTGAGATTTATATGAAAGGCATGGATGCCAGCTATCACTATGAGGGATATGATGTTTACAGAACAGCGGATATGGGGCGGTGAGCACCCTTAAAAAAGAGGCATCAGACCCGCTTTCAGGTCAGAATGCCTCTTTAAAAAGCTCGATTATTTTTTCATCCTCTCTATCACGCAGCTATGGGGTTTGTTAACATTGTTCCGCTCATAATTGATCCCCACAGCCAGTATTTCCCCCACATATCCTTCAAACGCCTGCTTTCCTTTACAAGTCCAGCGCGGCAGGATTTAACAAAAATTCATAGAGTCCCAGATGCAGAATCCCCTTCTCATCGAGCCACGGCTTCATTCCGCTCTTTGTGACGATGATTTTCCGGAAAAAGTCCTTGACGCCAAGCAACGGACGAAGCTCTGTCTTTTCTTTCTGGTCGCTGCCAAAGCCCAGGGCAGACTGGATATAATATTTTTTTACGCCTTTATTGATGACAAAATCAATTTCACAACTGATTTTTCTTCTTTTCCCTTCCACATTCGTCTCAAAAATATCAATAACGCCCACATCCACCGAATATCCTCTTAGGATCAGCTCGTTGTATATGATATTCTCCATAATATGCGTCTCCTCCTGCTGCCGCAGATTCAGCCGTACATTCCGAAGTCCGATATCACTACAGTAATATTTCGACGGATAGGAAAAATACTTTTTCCCTTTCACATCATACCGTTTCGCCTGACGAAACAAAAAGGACTCACAAAGGTAAGTCAGATAGCTGGCAATCGTCCCGCTGTCTGTATGAATCCCTTTCACCGTCCGCAGGGTGTTCGCTATCTTCGTAGCATTGGTAAGAGAACCCACAGAAGAACACAAATCATCCGTCAATTCGCCTAAAACTTCCGGAAGTCCGATCTGATACCGCTCCATGATATCTTTAAAATACACTTCTTCAAAAAGCGAGGAGAGATATTTGAATTTATCATCCTCTGTCTTTCGGAACAACACTAAAGGCATACCGCCGTACAGGGCATATTCTTCATACGCTTCTGCCTTGTCTCCGCCTACATAGTCATAATATTCTCTGAAAGAAAGCGGATGGACCTCAACCGAATCTCCACGACCCCGAAAAGCAGTCATTACATCCCTGGAGAGCATTTTGGAATTGCTTCCGGTCACATAAATGTCTACATTGTGAAGCCTTTGCAGACCATTGAGCACATTGTACAGGTAAATGTTTTCCGGGTTCTTAAGCTCTTCCCGGGAAACCGCATACTGCACCTCATCAATGAAAATATAGAACATGCCTTCCTGGTCTGTAACCCTGGATCGAATATATTCGGACAATCTGGCCGGATCGCGGCAGTCTATATACAAATCGTCATCCAAGGCAATTGTTATGATATGGTCCTTTGGAACGCCTTCCCCGAGCAGATAATCATAAAACAGGTTAAAAAGCAAAAAGCTTTTGCCGCAGCGGCGAATCCCTGTAATGACTTTGATCAGCCCATTCTCCCTCCGGTTTATCAACTGTTCCAGATAGCTGTCCCTTTTAATATAGTTTTTCATGCGCGCCCCCTGTTCATTCTGAAATGCAGTGTATTGCACCTAAGTTTCGATTCTATTATATGCAATTTTCTTTTGGGAATCAATTGGATTTCAGGATTTTCTTTTAAAAAGAGGCATCAGACCCACTTTCAGGTCAGAATGCCTCTTTTTGAATCTATGTATGATTACTTAGAGTGTCAGCGACGGCGGCGTGTAAGCTCTTGCACCCAGTTCATTGTCCAGCATATACAGGCTCTTGGGATCGTCCCCGAACAGTTCAAACTTTTTCACCAGGCTGTCCGCGTTGTTTTCTTCTTCTCCCTGTTCCTTGACGAACCAGTCTAAAAACTGCATGGTACGGAAATCTTTCACGGAATGAGCCGCGTCATACAGATCATGGATCAGGCTTGTCACATAACGCTCATGCTTCAGTCCCTCCGCCAGTACGGCTTTGGCGCTGTCTGTGGGTACGGACGGTTTGTCGATGGCCTCTAAGACGGCTCTCTCACCGTTGTTCTGCAAATACTGGATCATAAGCATGGCGTGATCGCGTTCTTCCTGTGCCTGCACCTTATACCAGTTCCCGAATCCGTCCAGACCCTGGTCATAATAAAAATTAGAAAAATCCAGATACAGGTAAGCGGAATATAATTCCTTGTTTACCTGCTGATTCAAAAGCTTTACTACTTTTTCGTCCAACATATGTCGTCCTCCTGTTATCGTTGTTTTAAAATTTCTATGCGTTCTTATTATACTCCGTGTATATTTTCATGTAAAGTGTAAACTTTATTGCAGTTCTATGCAGCCCCGATCAGCACTTCTTTCCCCCGGAACGCAAAACCGTACTTCCGGATGTTCTTTGCAGGAATCCCCTTTGCCTCCAATAATGCCGCATACTGCATGCGGTCAATCTGCTTCAGCGCAGATGCCACCGTATCGGCCAGGTTTTTCTCATCCGAATCCTGCACCTTAAATTCGATAATCATCGCATCCTCCGTCAGACTTCCATCCTTATGCCGCCTGGGTTCCAGCATCACATCATATCTGCCAAACCCGCTCTCCCGGTTGGAGGTCAGCACATACCTGTCCGCCAGTTCCACCATGAGGCCCAGGACAAATCCATGATAAAAGCGCTCCGGCTCCTCTCCGGAAGGCCTGTTCCCGGCGTCGAAATAGCTGAAAGTCTGTAATGCCACCCTGTTCATATAGACATTCATCGCTTTCACATCATCCGCCAGCAGCGCCCTGATAAAATCGTTATAATTGCTGTCATCCTCCGCAAACCAGTCCCGAACCATGCCTTCAAACATAAAGCGGACTTCCCTGTTGCTCAACGTCAGTGTATAATACCATCGGCCTGTCTCCTCAGAAAATTCCATATCATCCACCTTCAGGTACCCGCCGGCCAGCAGAAGGCTCCAGACAGCATTCTTTTTCCTGTTCAGTTGATCATATACAATCTGCTCGTCTATCTCCATCCGGATTGCTTTTCCCTGCATCAGGCTCTCAAAATCCTGTTTTACCTGCCGGTTACCCTCCCGAATCAGCTTACCTGCCAGACTGTTGGAGCTGGTGTTTGCCCAATAAGTGGAAAGCTTCCTTTTATCCAGAAAATTCAGGATGGACCAGGGATTATAGATTTCCCGCCGATTTCCAAAAGTAAATCCATCATACCACTTCTTTACATCAGCCTTTCTGTCCCCCAGCCCATACTCCTCTAACGCAGAAAACACCTCTTCTTCTGTAAATCCGAACGCATCCTCATACTTTTCACAAGTTGTAGTTACTACTTCCAGATTGTTCAGGTCTGAAAATATGGATTCTTTGCTTACTCTTGTAATCCCTGTCATAATGGCGCGTTCAAGGTACGGGTTTGTTTTGAACGTGGCATTAAACAGGCTGCGGATCAATTCCACTATTTCACTCCAGTAACCATGCACATAGGCTTCCTGCAGGGGCGTGTCATACTCGTCCAGCAGGACAATAACTTTTTTGCCATAATAGCGCGACAGATAGCCGGACAGAGCGTTCAGGGAGCCTGCGGCCAGATAATTTTCCATATCTGCCGATATTCTGCAAAAATCCTCCTTCTCTTTTTCATTCAGGCACTCAGTTTCCAACAAAAAATCGTATTTATTATACAGCTCGGTGATAATCTGGCAAATCTGCCTTCTGGTGTCTGAAAACGTGCCTGCTTTCACCCTTGCAAAAGAAAGGCTGATAACAGGATACGTTCCCTGAAGGAGCCTGTAATTTTCCTCCTGCCAGATGGCAAGGCCTTCAAACAATTCCCCTCTCCCGGCAAAATCTATGGAAAAGAACTTCTCCACCATGCTCATATTCAGCGTCTTGCCAAATCGCCTGGGCCTGGTAATCAGGGTCACGCTGTCCTCATTTTCCCACCACTCTTTGATAAAGCGGGTTTTGTCTATATAAAAGATGTCTTTTGTGATGACTGTCTCGAAGTCCTGATGTCCGATGCCCACTGTCCTTGCCATAGGCTTCCCTCCTGACATGATGATTTCTTACGATAAGAATCTTAACACATTTTTCCGGCATCGTCTATGAAATCAGAGATTTCGCTTTTCCTTATTCTTCCCCCATATCCCCAAGCAGTTCTTCTGCCTCCGCGTCGGTCATATAATCTATGCTCTGAATCCGTCCGTCATTTCCGCGGATCACTTTAATGTTTACAGTGCCAAGGGGATTCATATCCAGCGTATAGAACGACTGGTCCGGGCGTCTGTCCAGGAAAATATTGACGGTCTGCCCCTGCCAGGTGAACTGTTTACCGTCTTTTGTAAGGCCAAACGCCTGATATTCTTCCGTGAGCTGTTGTTCCAGTTCTTCTTTCCAGGCTTCTTTCTCCCAGTCCCGGTCCAGCGCGTCAAACAGCACTGACTGAAAACTGATCTTTTCATCCCGGCACGCCAGATCCAGCCAGTCTTCCAACACCGTCTCATCCATATTGTCTGTCAGGACAGAGAAAAACGCGATCGCCCCGTCCTCATAGGCTTTTTCTGCAAAAGACGCCCTGTGCGGGTCATTCTTTTCCAGACAGTCCAGGGCTTCGGAAAAGAAAGCGATCTGGCCGTCGGCATATATTTTTTCAAGCCAGTAATCCTGATCTGATGCGTCCATCTTAGCAAATACTCTTTTGAACAGAGGAAGGCTGCCTGACGCGTAAAATTGTTCTGCTTTGTCCAGGAAAGTATCTTCTGTCGTCTTATTTTCTTCTGTATTTTTCGTGTCGCGTATTTCTCTTTTTTCAGCCGGCGCGAAAGCTGCATCCGGCTCTTTCACGCCCGGATAAGCGCCTGTTGCCGCCGCGCTTACTGCCAGCGTGCCTGCCAGGAAAAACGACCCCGCGACCGTCAAAGCAGAACTTTTTTTAAACTTCATAATAGCGCTTAATCTTTCCTTTAATAATTCCGCGCTTTCATTCAATGTGGCTATCGGAATATTTTTACGGCTGCTTTTTTTCTCCATGGCGCGAAGCAGAACATCTCCGTAAGTTTTCCTTTCCTGCAAATCCAGCGTCCGGATCACCGCTTCGTCGCAGGACAGCTCGCAGGCGCGGTTCAGTTCCCGCCCCATAAGCCATACCAGCGGGTTGAACCAGTGCAGGCAGACCGTGATCTGCACCAGCCATTTATAAAACAGGTCTTTTCGTTTATAGTGCATCAGCTCGTGCTGTATCGTATATTGAAAATCCGTCTCCGGCAGATCGGCGTCCGGAAGTACAATACAGGGATGAAGCGCTCCGAAAATCAGAGGCGACAAAATCAGGCTGTTTGTACACAGTTCCACCGGACGTCTTACGCCAAGCCCCTCCCCGATCTGCGACAGCCTGTCCAGCAATGCCGGATCGGACACTTCTTCCCAGCCGGCTTTGATGTAACGGATAAAGCTTTGATAGGCTGTGATCTTCCGTATCAGCAGAAGCAGCGCAACCACCAGCCATCCTGTCCACAGACAGGATAATGCTGTCGTTTTGATACTTTTAAAAGTATTGTTTAACGAAACGGAAACTTCGTCTTCTGACGGTTCCAATGTTTTTACAGCGGAATCGTTATCCGTGTAAACGGCTGATTTTTCAGAAACTGTCCGAATCGCCGCCTGATCCAGTTTCCCGAACAACACACCCACAGGACTTACTTCCGGCGTAAACGGCAGAAGCAGGCGGGCGACGGCAATCAGCCAGATATAATACTGCCATCGTCTGCTGACCTTGTCTTTCAGCAGCGGCTTTAACAAAAATAAAACAAGGATGCAGACAGAACCGGAGACAGACATGGAAAAAATAAGTTTCATACTTTCATTCATTGCTCTTTTACCGTCCTTTCCCAGAACTGTTTCAGTTCTTCATAGTCTGCGGCTGAAAGCATCTCTCTTTGAATTAAGGTCGATACGAGCCCTTTCGCGCTGCCTTCGTAAAGTTTATCAAGCAGCGTCCGTGTCTGGGCTTCCTGATAGTCCGCTTCCGATACAATCGCGGTGTATTCATTGCGGCGGCCGATCTTTCTGGTTTTTAAAAGCCCCTTATCCACCAGCCGCGACAACAGTGTAATGACTGTATTTTTCTGCCATGTGCGGCCGATTTTGGACAATTCTTCCATAATATGGGCATAAAGCGCAGTCCCGCCGTTTGCCCAGACAATTTTCATAATCTCAAGTTCAGAATCAGAAATCTGTGTTATCATAGGCTCCTCCTTAGATGACATATTGTAGGCTAAATTTATGATAACATCCTGTAGGCTAAATGTCAATACCGATAATAAAATATCTGACATTACAAAAGCCGGGCAAACGAAAAGGCATCCTGTCCTTCCTGGAATCAGAATGCCTGCTGGTTGAAATATTATTCTTTTTCATTCCCGGTCAATCCGCGGTAAATCAAGATAGCGCAAATTGTTGACACTATACTTGTTATCGTCGAGTTTAATTCAACGCCATTCATGTTGCAGATCACATTGACGATTATATTTACAATCATTACGATTGCTACCGCGGCAGCCCCTTTTAAAAAATGCTTCATAACTTTTTCGATCTCCTTCCAAAGCAATCTATATTTTTCGTAGAATAGTATATCAGAGAAAACAACTGTTTTTTCAAAACAGTCATAAAATGCCTGATTTCGCAAATAAACGCATTTTTTCCTTCCAAAGCACGCGATTTTTCATCATTTTCGCAGAGCAGCACTTGATACCCAAAATCACATACGGTATAATTCAGAAAGGTACACCCGAAAGGAGGGGCTGTATGACACAATTTATGAAAATGCTGCTGCCCTTTTTTCAGTTATCCCTTGCCATTCGCAATGTGTGGCCGGGGCGTATGGGCCTGAAAGCATTTACAGCGCTTTATATCGTGCTGTTGCTTGCCGGAATGCCTGTCAGGCTTTTGTCCTGTATACCCTACGGCCTGTTTGGTATTCCGGCGGCGGTCTGTGTCTACGGACTGGTTACCTGCCGGGACAGTACACCCCAGAATGTCTGTATGGGCATGACAGGACTTGTGCTTGCCGTCATGACGGAAAATCTGCTGACGGTCTTTCGAGATACCCTGCCCTTTTTAAATCAACAGTCTTTTGGCGCCATCCTGATTCGCATCATTCTGTTTTATTTTATTACGCTTTTTTGCGGCAGACTGCTTAAAAAGCTGTTGCTGTCAGGCAAAGGTATTTTACGTCTTCAACAGACATGGTATCTGATTGACGCTGCGTTACTGCTCCTTATAATCGTCTATCTATTTGATGATTTGATTCCGGAGCAAAGTGGTTCTGTGGGCAGATTGATCTATAGTAATGCCTTACATCTTTCAGGGCATCTGCTTGTTATGCTTTTTTTATTTCTGGCTGTGCGCCGCTCTTATCTGGAACAAATACAGACAGAGGTAAAGCAGAAAGCCCTGCAGGATCTGCAGGATTATACCCATAATCTGGAAGTCATGTATAACAGCCTGCGTTCCTTTAAACATGATTATGTCAACATTTTGCTTTCTCTGTCCGGCTACATTGAAAACTGTGAAATGGATGAACTAAAGAACTATTTTGAAAATGAAATTTTCCCGACCAGGCGTCTGATTGACCAGGGGGATTACAAGCTGAATCAGCTTGGCAACATCGGTGTATTGGAAATCAAAAGCCTGCTCTCCGCAAAAATGATTTATGCCCACGAATCAGGGATTGACGTCACCATTGATATTCCCGACAAAGTAGACAGCTTTCTGATCGACACCGTAGACCTTGCCAGAATACTGGGCATCTTTTTAGACAATGCCATCGAGGCCACATTAGAGACGGAACAGCCGCAAATAGGCTTACATATCATTCGGAATAAAGATGGTGTATCCATCACCATAAGCAACCATTTTCAGGGTAACAATGAAATGCTGTATAAGATAACGCAAAAAGGCTTCAGTACAAAAGCCGGACATCAGGGAATCGGGCTTTCCAACGCCCGGAAAATCATCAGTTCCTATGACAATGTGCTGCTGGAAACAACCATGCGGCGCGGCTGTTTTATGCAGCATATGGAACTTGCTGTCGGAAGGGAGTGACCTGTTATGCTGAATATCTTTGTGTGCGAGGATCATGCCGCGCAGCGGCGGGCGATCGTGCAGATCATTCAAAATACCGTGCTGATAGAAGAACTGGATATGAAGCTTGTTATGGATACCGAAGACCCGTACTCGCTGTTGGAAAAGGTCCGGACCAGTCAGAACACAAGCATTTATTTTCTTGATATCGATCTGAACTGCAACATGAACGGGATGAAACTGGCACAGCAAATCAGGCTGTTTGACCCCCGCGGTTTTATCATATTTATAACCGCGCATTCTGAACTAAGCTACATGACTTTTCAGTACCGGGTGGAGGCAATGGACTTTGTATTAAAAGACAATCCGGCCGAAATGAAAGTAAAAATCAGAGAATGCCTGCTAAACGCAATGGAACGCTATACACTTCAGACCAACAAGCTGCATAAGGTATTCACGATTGAAACAGGAGGGAGGAAAATCAGCGTGGATTATGAGGATATTTTCTTTTTTGAAACTTCCAGCAATATCCACAAAGTCATTCTCCATGCGAAAGACCGTCAGATTGAATTTGCCGGCACCATAAAAGAACTGGCAGGCACATTAGGCGGTAACTTTGTGCGCTGCCATCGTTCCTTTCTGGTAAATAAAAATAACATAAAAGAAATAGATTCCAAAAACCGGATCATCTATTTTACCAACGAAGAAACCTGCCTCATGTCCACACGCATGATGAAAGGACTCTAAAAGCGGGACAGAATCTCTATGGTTTTCTGATCCATCTTCCCCTGGAAAAACTGATCCAGCACTTTCTGAAACACTTTCTCCTCCGGTTTTGCCAGGGCAAATAAGGTCATGGAGGATCTTAGCTTCAGATCGTCCGGCCATCCCATTACCTGGGACGCATCATCAGAGTCCACTTCCAGCAATGCCTGCGAAATCTCGATCAGACGGCTTTTTAAAGTCTCATTTTCCATATAAGCCTTCGCCTCATCCATATCCCTGATCGCGTAATACCGGGCCGTCTCACTGTGTCCAAGCCCTGCAATCTGGGGAAAGATATACCAGATCCAGTGACTTCTTTTCCTGCCGGCTTTTATTTCTTTCAGAGCGGTTTCGTAAGAACTCCTCTGCGCCGCCAGAAAACGCTCCAGTCCATCTTGTCTGTTTCTCATTTTTTCTCCTTTATTTTCCCCTTTTTAAAACCGCAAGTATAAACTCCCACATCCGCTCCACGGAGGATATGCTTAAGCGTTCTTCGGTGGTATGGATATCCAGGATATCCGGTCCCATGGAGACGCAGTCAAGCCCCGGGATTTTGGAGGAAAGGACGCCGCATTCCAGACCGGCATGGATCGCTTCCACTTTCGGCTGTTTTCCGAACATTTTTTCATAGATACGCACCATATCTTCCCGAAGGGGTGAATCTTTCTGATACTCCCATGCAGGATAAGCGCCCCTGAGCGATACGGTTCCGCCATAAAATTCCGCAATCAGACGAAGCTTCTCTGCCAGCCATTCTTTGGCGCTGCTTACGGAGCTTCGCAGGGAATAGCAGAAATAGATTTCCTGATCCCGGGTTTCCAGGATGCCCATATTCAGGGAAGTCTCCACCAGGCCTTCGATCTCGCCGCTCATGGTCTGCACGCCGCAGGGAAGGGATAACAAAAGCATCAACGCTTTTTTGAAAGAATCAGGAGACATCACTTCGGCCTTTTCTTCCCCTGTCAGTTCCAGACGTATCGTCACGCCGCTGTCGGTGGAAGCATATTCCTTTTGAAGCACCCGGCTGTATGCTTCACAGAACGCTTTCGCCTGTTCGGCACTGTCTGCCGCAAGCAGAAGCTTCGCGCTGCTCTCCCTTGGGATGGCATTGTCTTTCAGACCGCCGGACAGACTGATCACCTGATAATCCGCTTCTTTAGCCAGGCACGCCAGCACTCTTGCCAGAATCAGATTGGCATTTCCTCTCCCTTTATGAATCTCCGCGCCGGAATGTCCGCCCAAAAGTCCTTCCACCGTCAGGACCGCGCCGGTTCCTTCACCTGACATCCTCTGAACCGGAAGCGTAATATCCATGCTTACACCGCCGGCGCAGCTTACCAGAAAGATACCTTCTTCTTCCGAATCCAGATTCAGCATGGTATGTCCTTTTAACATGGAAGGCTTAAGCGCAATCGCCCCATCCATGCCGACTTCCTCACAGGTGGTAAATATGGCCTCCAGCCGCGGATGCGGGATGCTGTCATCATCCAGAATCGCAAGGGTATAGGCAATGGCGATCCCGTCGTCGCCGCCCAGCGAAGTACCTTCGGCGTATACATAATCTCCCTCCACTGCAAGGCGCAGGCCTTCCTTTTCCATATCCAGATCACAGTCCGGCTTCTTCACGCAGACCATATCCAGATGTCCCTGCAAAATCACAGGCTCGGCATTTTCATACCCTTTCGACGCTTCTTTTACCATAATTACATTCCATGCGTCGTCCTGCCAGACGGACAGTCCTCTTTCTTTCGCGAAAGCCACGCAATAATCGCTGATGGCTTTTTCATTGTGGGACCCGTGAGGGATTTTGCACAGTTCCTCAAAAAATTTCCACACGCCCGCAGGCTTTAAATTTGATAATACGCTCATTTTATTCATTCTCCTGTCTTTTTTTTATCAAATCATTTCCTTAATTACGCAACTGTGGCGCTTATCCTTACCGTTTTTGTCATAGTTTATACCCACTAAAAGGATTTCGCTTATACTGTTTCTATTGTAGCATATGAATACAAATCTTTCTACCTGTTTTTACCTCACGAGGCAGGCGCATTTTCACGCTTTTCCCCATATTATAAAAGAAGACCGCCACGGCATATGCCGTGGCAGCCTTTCCAAATCGGACCTGTCCGGTCATTAATCTAAATCTTCCCCATTGCTTGCAATCACCTTTTTATACCAGTCAAAAGATTTTTTCCTGCGCCTGCCAAAATCGCCGGTTCCGTCGTCGTAGCGTTCTACATAGATGAAACCGTACCGCTTGGCGTATTCGCCGGTAGATGCGGACACCAGGTCGATGCAGCCCCAGGGGGTATAACCCATCAGGTCTACGCCGTCTTTTACCGCCTCTGCCATCTGCCGGATATGCTGACGCAGATAGTCGATCCGGTAATCGTCATTGATCGAGCCGTCGGCTTCGATGGTATCTTTGGCGCCCAGTCCGTTTTCCACCACCATCAGAGGCAGGCCATAGCGGTCGTAAATCTCATTCAGGGAATACCGCAGGCCTTTCGGGTCTATCTGCCATCCCCAGTCGCTGGCTTTCAGATACGGATTGGGAACACCACCGACGATATTGCCCTCCCCTTTCTGTTTGTCCGGATCTGCGGACTGGCAGGAGGACATATAATAGGAGAACGTATAAAAATCTACGGTCCCGGCTTTCAGGATCTCGTCGTCCCCCGGCTGCTTCTGGATCGTAATATCGTGCTCCTTAAAGTAGCGGCTCATATAAGACGGGTACGCGCCCCGGCACTGGACGTCCGAACAGAAATAATTCATAATGCGGTTATACTCCTGATTTTTCAGCACGTCATCCGGACTACAGGTAAGGGGATAGGACGCCGCGTACAGCATCATATTACCGACCTTGTAAGCAGGATCGATCTCATGGGCCATCTGCACGGCTTTCGCGCTGGCAACAAACATATGGTGCAGCCCCTGGAAACGCTGCTTCGGAAGATCCGGCTGTTCCATAAAAGGCGTCGGATGTTCCAGATCGTTTAAAATCCCCTGATTTAACAGCGCGCCCATGGCGGCGGTGGAGCTGTTGATCTCATTAAAAGTCAGCCAGTATTTTACTTTTCCTTTATAACGGGTAAAAATGGCACGGCAATAATTGAGGAAATAGTCGATCATCTCACGGGATGTCCAGGCATTGCACTTTTTGGTAAGCCCAAAAGGAACCTCGTAATGAGAAATGGTAATCAGCGGTTCAATGCCGTATTTTAAGCATTCGTCAATGACTTCCTCATAATGCTGAAGCCCTGCCTCATTGGGGCTGTCTTCGTCCCCGTTGGGAAAGATACGGGTCCACGCAATGGAGAAGCGGTAACACTTAAATCCCATCTCCGCAAAAAGAGCGATATCCTCTTTAAAACGGTGATAATGATCGATGGCTTCCCGGCTGGGATAGAAAGTTCCCTCCTGCAAAACCGGCGTAATCATCTTGCTCTGGCCGAACTTGCCGCCTGTACAGATATCGGAACAGCTTATGCCTTTGCCGTCCACGTCCCAGGCGCCCTCGCACTGATTGGCAGCGGTTGCGCCGCCCCAAAGAAAATCGGGTCTGAATGTCATACTCAAATGCCTCCTGTTATCATTGTTTTTCCATTATTTTTTAATCTCAAGCAGTTTTGTCTGCTGGTCCACTTTGCCGGAAGCCAGAGCGGTAACAGAGGAAAATTCATCCGTATTGGAAACCACCACCGGCGTCGTAACCGTAAGTCCCTGGCTTTTGATAAAATCAATATCAAATTTTAAAAGCAACTGTCCCTGTTTCACCCGGTCGCCCTCTTTGACCATAGGTGTGAATCCTTCTCCGTTCAGTTTGATCGTATCCATCCCCACATGGATCAGAAATTCCGCGCCGGTGTCGGCAGTCAGTCCAAAGGCGTGGCCTGTGTCAAAGAAAGTCGAGATGACGCCGTCGCAGGGCGCATAGACTTCGCCAACTGTGGGTTCAACGGCGATTCCTTTTCCCAGCGTCTCCGCCGAGAACACCGCGTCCTGTATGGAGGTAAGCGCCACGGCCTCGCCGATTAACGGAGAGACAATCACTGTATCAGCCACCGCAGACGTTTCCCCGGAATCGTCAGAAGCAGAAGCCTCCTCTTCCGGATCTTTATACAGTATAAAGGCAATCACAGCGGAAATCAACAGAGACATCACACCGCCAATGGCGCCGAATATCGCGCTGCGCATGGGATTTCCTTCTCCGCCGATAAAAGTGATGACCGACAGAAAAGAAGGAGAACCTCCTGCCACATAGCCGCGCACACTGGTAAGCCCGCAGAAAAGCCCGGAAATACCCGCGCCGATGACCGCGCCGATCATGGGTTTCATAAAGCGCAGGTTAATACCATACATAGCCGGTTCGGTAACGCCCGCCACGGCGGCCGAGATACCGCATGCGATTCCTTCCGAACGGGTTTCCTCGTTTTTGCTCTTAAAAGCAACGCCGAACGTAGCGCCGCCCTGGGCAATATTAGAACAGAACATGGTGACAGCCACGATCACGTCATAGCCGATGGTCGCCAGGTTATTGAACATAAGCGGAACCAGCGCATAATGCATACCTGTCATAACGATAAACGGCATGATCGCGGACATAATCGCAACCGTCAGCCACGGAGCCGCACTGTACATGGCAACAAAGACGTTGGATAAGAGGCTTCCCAGCAGGTTGCCCAGCGGTCCAAGTACATACAGCGAGCAGGGAATGCAGATAATAATAAATAACAAAGGCTTAAGGAAAGATTTCAGCACATTGGGAGAAACCCTGTCCGCAAAATCCTCTGCCCATTTCATAACCGGCGCCATCAAAAGCATGGGCAGCACCGAAGATGTATAGGTAGCGCAGATGACCGGGATGCCGAAAAGGTAAGTACAGGGCATACCCAGGAACACACCCAGTTCATTTAAAGATCCGCCCATCAGGCTGATCAGATTCGGATAACAAAGCGCCGCGCCGACCGTCATAAACAACATGGCGCTGCCGCCCATTTTCCTGGAGATTGTATAACCAAGGAAGATGGGAAGGAACGTAAAGAAACAGTCCGCAAAAGCAAACAACAGTATGTAAGTGGAACTTTCCGTGCTCATACCTGCAAAGGTCGTAAGAAGGGTCAAAACGACCTTCAGCATACCGCAGCCAAGCATGGCAGGCAGCATGGGCGTCATACACCCGGATACAAAACCGAACAGTCTTTGTACGACATTTCCTTCCGCTTTAACAGGCGCGCTGCCTGCTTCTCCCCAGTTGCCGAGTTTCTTAAATTCTTTAAACAGGTTGGATACCTCGTTGCCAATGACGACCTGGTACTGTCCTCCCTGCCTGATGACGCTTTTCACGCCCTTAATTTTCTGTACCTTTTCATCACTGGCCCTGCTGTCGTCTTTTAATACCAGACGCAGACGGGTCATGCAGTGGGAAGCGCTTGCGATATTTCCCGCGCCGCCGACCGCTTCAATGATCTTTTTGGATGTTTCGGCATAATCCATTGCCATGATAGTCATTCCTCCTTCATGAGTGATATTTTTATGAAAAGGTCCGGGCCATACGCGTCTGACACGGCGCCTGTTTCAACCGGTTAATTACGGGTCAGTTTTTCAATATGAATAATGAGATACCCCTGTTCCTCCAGCCCCAGAGAATATTGAAGCTTCTGACGTATGTACGCGGAGATTTTCTCGGCGCAGGCCGCCGCTTTTGGATACATGACAGATACGATCCCATATAAATCTTCGTTGCCTGCCCAGGTCTTTTTCGTAAAGATTCTGGAAAGGAAAAATTTCAGATGTGTAACAAAACGGATATAATCCAGAGAATTTTCATCCAGATCCATTCTGTAAGTATACCGGACCAGATTAACCACATCCTGAATCAACTGGAGTAAGTCCTGCGCCAGCGACTCGCCGCTTCCGTACTGGGCGTTGACAATATGCATCGCCAGGAAACCGGCCTCGTCTTCGCTGAGCCTGACGCCTGTCTCACCTTCAATAATATCCAGCGCATCCAGGCCAAGCTGATATTCGTCCGGATAAAATTTCCTGATCTCCCACAGCAGGGCGTTAGTCAGATCCATTCCTTTCTTCTTTCGTTCAATGGCAAAATTGACATGGTCAGAAATCATCAGCACCAGTGTTTCATTTAGAGGCTTCTGTATTTTCTTCTCCACATGTTCCACAATCTGTATCCCTACCGACAGATGTTCCAGCGGAATACGGTTCAGCAGTTCCGCCAGCTGCGGGATATGCTGTCCGCTGCTAAGTCCGAAAAACTGTTTTTCCACCAGATTCATATCCGGTTCTTCCCCGATCCTGCAGCCAAAACCGATGCCCTTTCCCATAAGGACTACTTCTCTTCCCTGACTGTCAGAAGCAATGATAATATTATTGTTTAACTGTTTGGATATTTTCATAACCAGGTTCCTCTCCCTCTTAGGAACATGAAGGCAACAAAAAAACCATGTCAGCAAAACCCCATAAAATATTTCTCTGGGATTTTACAAACATGGTCACGCCTGCTCAACAGTAACGCCGACTCTTCAATCATGCTTATTATAGCACCGGCGCTTTCTGTTGGCAAGCAATATTTTCATATTTCCGTTAGAAATCTGTCCGCTCAATCACGCAGGTGTGCTTTTTACTTTTCTTATCATAATTGATCCCTGCCAGAAGCAGATCCCCGTGATAATCCTTCAGCGCCTCTACATAACGTCTCTCTTTGATCTGGGCGATGGCGCCCTCGGCGCTTTTATCCCATTTCAGCTCGATCACCACGGCCGGTTTGTCCGCATACAGCTTTCTGGGGATCAGACAAATATCCGCGAAGCCTTTCCCGGCGGGCAGTTCCCGGATAACCGTATAGTATTCCCTTGCGAAATAAAAAGCCAGGTTGATCGTACAGCTCAGGGCGTTTTCATCATTATATTGAAGGATGGATATTTCTTCATGGGCCTGGTCAATGCCTTTTGCCACCGCCTCCCCGTTTCCCTTCCACAGTTCCTCCAGAAGCTTCCGGGAATGCTCCACGGAGCGGATCACTTCATGCCAGTCCATCGTGCTGATGGCGTTGACATATTCCTGGGACACCTCTTTGTTTGGAATGGAAACGGTTTTATCCTGCCAGTTGTAGCTTAAATAGCCCAGATG